>NZ_JBHVSK010000003.1:185616-480770 GCF_042885235.1 Paenibacillus sp. NPDC058071 | reverse complement strand
TGAGATGGAGGTTTATTTGTTATACCTGTTTTTCAGTATAGCAAATCTGAGGCATTTCAAAAAGCTACACTTGACATACCATTAGCTGGTTTTATGTGTGGGAATGAACGGGCCGATTCTGCTTATCGCGATGTCACGTAATGCGCTGCAGTGAACACGGCTTAATGTAATTTCAATATCATTGCCTAATGCTAAGTTAACACGGAAAAAAAGAGGTGGCGAGGTGGCGTTATCGCGCCGATGACTTCCGAATGTCAGGATGCAGCACGATGGCGGCGACCGGTAGAGTATGGTGCAATTCAAAACGAGCGAAAGAAATGTAAGGCTGGGCACGGCGCATGCAAGCGGCAGTTAGCCTGCCTGCCGGGATTTTTCTTTATCTCGTCCAGAAGATGACTCTTTGCCTGCTCCAGCCGATTGCGGTGAATCAGTTTCGGAAAGCGCTCTAGTCCGCTGTTCCGCTGGACGTTCCATATGGCAAGTACCGTTCATCATGCCGCCCTCTTGAATTACGAGCGATTGAGCTGTAACGCTGCCGGTTAATTGCCCGGTCGCCGTGACAGTCAAGCGGCCTTTGGCGACGACGTCGCCGTACACTTTCCCGGCAACCGTAATTTCTTTGGCCGTTATGCTGCAGCGGGCGTGGCCGAGTTCACCGATAATGACGTCTCCCGCGCATTCGATTTCGCCGCTGAATTCACCTTCCAGGCGAAGGTTCGCTTCACAGATGAGCTTTCCTTCCGTATGCGTTCCTTGCCCGATTAACGTATCGGTGGCGGAAAAACGCTTATTTTCTTTAAACATTGGAATTCGCCCTCCTTAAATATAGGAGCGGGTTGACCGCTTCATTTTTTTGCATGATTTGAAAGTGAAGATGGGAACCGGTGCTGCGCCCGGTCGAGCCGAGCAAGCCGATTTTCTCGCCTCGGACGACCGTATCGCCGGTTCGGGCTTCAATCGCTTTCAAATGCATATAGACGCTTTGCAGGCCATTGCCGTGATCAATCACAATGTGGTTGCCTTCGGAGCTGCTGTACCCGCTTTCCGTTACCGTACCGTTCGCCGCACTGAAGACGGGATCGCCGGATTTGCCGGATATGTCGATGCCGGCATGGAACGTCGCTTTTCCGGTGAAGGGGTCCTTCCGGTACCCGAATCCCGATGTCATCTGGCGCGACGACGTCGGCCATCTCGAAGGGAGGGCGTCGAGCTTAGCCTGCCGCAGCTGTTGCTCCTTCCAGGCCACAGCCATCGTCTGCTCCATAGCGTCCACCATCGTGCTGAGCGCTTGGAAATCGAGCGAGGAAGTGCTGGCTAGAGCAGCTAGCTGGCGCGTCTCTCGCTGTGACTTGGAATAGGCAATCGACGAAGAGAGACGGTTGTCGTCGGCAGAAGAGCCGTTTAGCGACAGCGCCTGTACTTCCGTTCTGGAGGAGGCTTTGCCTGACGAGAAGTCGGGATCGCCGTCTCCAGGCTCCACTAGAGTGCCGTATTTTTCGATAAATTGCTGCAGCTTGCTCTCAAGCGCTTCAAGGTCGTTCACCTGCGTTTGCAGCTGTTTCGCTTGCGTGGATAGACGGGCGATTTCCTGCTGCAGGACGGCGATTGAATCGTCTTTTGCGGAGACGGTGTCCGCGTAATGCGTTTGCTGTTCCGACATTTGATCCTCCAGACTGTCGATCGCGAACGCGGATTTGATCTGGAGGCCCGCAATACAGCCAGAGACAGCAAGCACGGCGGCAGCTGGCGCTGCGACAACCGAACGCTTCGAAACATGGAACTGCTTAACGGTTTTATCGGCGCCGCGCATAAGCACTAGCGACCATCTAGCCTTTCTCGTACGATTCAATAGTCGTTCTCCTTCCGGCCGGTATAGATTTAGAACGTTCTAATGCTATTTATTCCCGTTTGAACGGAAACATGCCATTAGAATGATGAGAATAGACGGTGGAAGGGTTTGAGGGAAGGAGAGTAGAACGCGCTTAAGGACTTCGAGTAGAGAGAGAAAGTGCAAATAAACAAAGCGCCCCGCAAGGAGCGCTTTGTTGTAATGGGTCTACTTAATCGCTGCAATAGCCTGTATCGTCTCGGGCGTGAGTGCGAACGAGCGGCCTTGCATTTGCTCAGGCGGTAAGTTGGCCAGCAGCGCCGCTCTGTTTTGAATCTCGTCATCCAGTTCAAGTACGCGAGCACGATACTTCTCTTTGTTCGCTTCATCGGTTGTCATAGCTCCGAGGTAGGCGCTGATCGCTTTCTCGTAAAATTGAATATCCCATTGGAATTTCCCAATCGCCTCGTCGAGGATGGCCAGCTCTTCTGTAAGCTTATCCTGTTTATGCAGATTGTTGCTTAACATGAGGAACACATTACGGTTATATGGATCATGCTTTTTCGCCTCGTTCAACGTCCGGACCGCCTCTTCCCTGTATTGAGGGTCTTGCGTTTGATCGAAGGCTTGCTCCAGCACTTCAACTTTCGAAATCGAAAAGACCGTATGCTTCGGAGACGCTTTAATGACTTGATCAAACTTTGGAACAACTTCATTGATGCTCATTTGCCCCGTAGACGCTTGCTTAATGGTCTTGTCGAAGCTTTGCAGAGCCCGGTATTCGCGGCCTGCACCAATTAAGAGAGTAATTGCGATTAATCCGATTGCGGACGGATAAACAATTTTCCCAAGTCCGGCTGTTTTTCTTAAAGACAATCGTTGTATCGTAAGCAGCTTACCGTATGGTGCAATCATGCTGCCCAGACTGATGAATACAAGCGAGCTAATATAAACGTAGCTCATATCGAAGTCTATCGCGCTATGAAGCAGCAGCGATAAAGACAAAATAAAGAAGATGAAATGACTGCCTCTCTTTTCTGGATAACGGATATATGCCCGGATGTAGAGAAAGTAAATATAGGCGAGCAATCCGACTAAGATAAGGATACCTATCCAACCTACTTCGACGAGTGTTTGAACAAAATAACTGTGGGCTTGACGACTCCAATAAGGGTTGTTCTGGTATTGCTCATAGAGAGATTGCCAGCCGCCGCCGCCAGCGCCGAGCAGCGGATAGTCTTTAGCGACCTTTAAGCCGTCCTCGTAAAAGGTCCAGCGTTCCAGTACGCTGTGCTGCTGAAGATTAATGCTTTCGAACCGTTCCGCTATTTTATCCGGCAGTATGCCGCGAATGGCGCTGCTCGAGAACAGAAGAATCATGACTACTGATCCTAACGCAATAATAGCTCCAGGTACGACGGCGAAAGACCATTTGCGCTCGCTAAGCTTTGACGTCTTAATTTGCATCCAAGGATATAACTTGTTATGAAGGAATAGAATCAGGCCGGCGTTAACGATTGCAGCCGCCGCAAGGATAAGCCAGCTTTGCAGCGGGAGCTTATCGAACATCGAGATCGTTGTAGGTCCTTTCTCAGCTGTAGGCTGTACAATTGCGGCAATTGCGTCGGCATTAGCAGTAATTTTACCTAGAATAACGAACGAAAGTAACCCGGTTAGTGTGAAATATACAATATAGGCAATTTGTTGAGCGAATCGCAAAAACGGAATGATGATCAGTATCATAACCGGAATGATGACAATGGCACCGCGTGAATATGTCAACAAAAACGAAATCAGAATGGGCACCAGCATGATGGCATTAGCGAGTCGCATATACCATCTGGTACAGGTTGCCGCATAATAAAGCGAAACGAGCAGTACGGCGGTCAGAAATCCGGCATAGGTATTTGAATATTGGAAAAACGCCGACAGGCGATAGCCGTCGTGAGCAAGCCATAAGCCATCCCTATAATAATCTTGACCGAATAGAAGCAGCAGTCCATAGAAAACAATGATATAGCTGGTCAGCATCAGCGTGTATTCGACAAGTTTACGGGCCGAGACGCGTTCCCCTGCATAAAGAGCGGCAATAAACAGCGCGGCCATCAGGAAAATAACAAAGGTCATAAATCCAGCATAATAGCTCGAAACGGCTTGAAATGAAGAAAGCCAATAAACAAGCGGAAACAGTAGAATCAAGATCGACAGCAGACTGCGATGACTGCCAAGCTCCCAACGGCTACGAAAAGCATATAGCGCGGTTACAGCCAGAAGCACATACCCGAAAAAAACGGCGGTATAAATCGCCGATTCAAAACCGTACTCGTAGCCGTTAAAAAGCGCCCGGTCAAATGGAAAAATGAGAATAAACAACGATAAACCAATTGTTAAAAGCCAATGCAACAGCGGTGATTCAGCAGCCAACGGCATGCTATTACTCTTCTTTTTACTAGCTCCCATGGTTAAACTCCTTACCTACTTAGTGTTTCGCTTCTCTGAGTATTTTAACAAATGAGGTAAGAGATTACTATATTGAAAGCCGCGGATATTGTATGCTTATGGAAAAAAATGAAACAAACTCATGTACATAAAATCGACAAAGAGGGCTATGGTTCAACAAAAAGGAAGAAAGATAAGGTATTCAGTAGCTGGAAACTTTGATAAAATGTTTATAAGCATGCCTGCATGGAAGCATATTTGGGGAATGAGGATTATAGACAATGGCAATTAGAATGTGGCGGGAGTTTGTTAAAATCCAAAAATTTATTTTGGAATTTTCTATAAAAGATTTTAAAGCGAGATACTTAGGTTCGTTTCTAGGCGTGTTGTGGGCTTTTATCCAGCCGACTATCCAAATACTGATATTTTGGTTTGTATTTCAGGTTGGTTTCAAATCGATGCCTGTAGACGATTTTCCATTTATTTTGTGGCTGATCTCGGCCATGATACCTTGGTTTTTTATTTCTGATAGTATACAGCATTCGACAAACTCAATTGTCGATAACAGTTATTTAGTTAAAAAGGTTGTTTTCCGCGTCAGTATTTTGCCGGTCGCCAAAATTTATTCGGCTCTATATATCCATTTGTTTTTTATCTTTTTTATGATGGCGATGTTTGCTATCTATGGATACTGGCCGTCGCTATACAATTTGCAAATCTTATATTATCTGCCGGCTGCGAGTTTACTGATTCTGGGTATATCTTGGATTACATCTTCTCTGGTTATATTTCTCAAGGATGTAGGCCAATTTATTTCGATGATGCTGCAGTTCGGTTTCTGGCTTACTCCGATTTTTTATTCATTGGATATTGTGCCGGAAAGATTTCAACTCTTATTTAAACTTAACCCTTTCTATTACATTATTGACGGTTATAGAAATTCTTTTGTCTATCACGAGTGGTTCTGGGAACATCCAAGAATGACTCTCTATTACTGGGTCGTAACACTTTTTGTACTGGCTGTGGGAACATTGGTTTTTAAAAAGCTTCGTCCCCATTTTGCTGACGTTTTATAGGAAGGAAGAGAGGCTTTTGGAAACGGATATAGCCATTGAAGTAAGCGGTTTGACAAAAATGTACAAGTTGTACGAGAAGCCGTCGGATCGGGTAAAAGAAGCGATGAACCCGTTAAAGAAAAGCTATCATAAAGATTTCAAAGCGCTGTCTGACGTTAGTTTTACTCTGAATAAGGGTGAAGCGCTTGGTATCATCGGTAAAAACGGTTCCGGGAAATCAACGCTTTTGAAAATGATAACGGGTGTTTTAACGCCTACCGCAGGACATGTCAAGGTGAACGGAAAAATAGCGGCCTTACTCGAACTGGGCGCAGGCTTTAATCCAGAATACAATGGCATAGAGAATATATATTTGAACGGCACGATTATGGGTTTTAGCAGAGAACAAGTTGATCAAAAACTGGAAGATATTTTAGAGTTTGCCGATATCGGCGATTTCATCTATCAACCGGTGAAGTCCTATTCAAGCGGGATGTTTGCGAGGCTTGCATTCGCAGTGGCCATTAATGTAGAACCCGATATATTAATTGTAGATGAGGCGCTTGCAGTAGGTGACGTTCATTTTCAGGCTAAATGCTATCGCAAATTCGACGAATTTAAAGAACAGGGTAAGACCATTCTTTTTGTAACCCATTCTTTGGAAAGTATTATACGGTATTGTACAAGCGCAATCGTTCTGAATGAAGGTCAATTGATTAGTCAAGGGGCACCGAAGGAAATGGTTGACATATTTAAAAAACTGATTGTCACTCGAGGGCCCGAATCGGTAAAGAAAGCGAAAAGCCAGCTAATTCTCGAATCAAAATGGAAAAATCAATTTGAACCTCATCCTGACCTTGTCGAGTACGGAGATAAAAATGCAGAGATTATTGATTACGGAGTTTTTAACAGTGCAAATCAATTGAATTCAACTTTACATAGCGATGAACGAATCTCCTTTAAAATGAGAGTCCACTTTCATCAAACGGTTTCTAATCCGATATTCGCGTATACCATTAAAGACTTGAAAGGAATGGAAATAGCCGGGAGCAACTCTTGGTACGATGGGGTGTTGACTGGCGATTTCAATCCTGGAGATGAGCTTGTAGTGACCTTCTCTCATGAACTAAATCTTCAAAATGGAGACTATATGTTATCACTCGGCTGTACAGGCTATGAAGGAGACGATTTGGTTGTTTACCATCGTTTGTACGATGTTGTCTTTTTCAAGGTAGTCTTGCTTAAGCAAATTGTAGGAATAACCAATTTGAACTCGGAAATTTCGGTAGAACCCATAAAGTAGAGAAGAGGATATTATGGAACCTATTTCGATAAATTTGAAATATTATAGCGGAACCGATCATTACAGTGATGGAGATGTTGAGGATGAGTTGCTTGAAATCGTGAAGAGGTCAGATTCCTATACGGAAATACTGAGAGCTAACGATAAGTGGCCAATCCTTTATCATCTAACCCCGCTCAGACGCAATCTTTTAGAATGGTACCCTTTCAAAGACGGAGCCTCCTTACTGGAAATCGGAGCGGGCTGCGGCGCTTTGACGGGGTTGTTTTGTGAGAAAGTAGAGAAAGTTGTAGCAGTAGAATTGTCCAAAAGAAGAGCTGAAATTATTTCCAATAGATGCAAAGGGAAACATAATCTCGAAATAATCGTCGGAAATTTAAACGATATCGAATTTGATCAGAAGTTTGACTATATTACGCTAATTGGAGTGCTGGAGTACGCTGGAAAGTATACGGAAGGGCCGCATCCTCATAAAAGTTTTATTGAGGCAGTCAAGTCGTTATTGAAGCCGGACGGAATGCTAATTATCGCAATTGAGAATAAATACGGGTTGAAGTATTGGGCGGGAGCGAGAGAGGATCATTCAGGTCAATTATTCGAGAGTATTGAGGGTTACAACGAGAAACATGGAGTTGAAACCTTTAGCCGAATGGATATGGAACAATTGTTGAAATCAGTTGGCTTAAGTGAAACCCGTTATTATTATCCTGTACCGGACTATAAATTACCTCATCAAGTTTACTCCGATGAGTATTTGCCGAAACCGGGCGAAATTAAAAATTCGCCTAACTACGATCGCAGCCGTTACCAGCTATTCGACGAGCAGTCTGTCGTAAACGGTTTAATTGATAATAAGCAATTTCCGTTCTTCTCCAATTCCTTTTTAATTTTTACTAACCAAGGTGGTAAGTGATGGATATTTTATTTGCGAAATATAACCGTGAACGGTTGCCAGAATTCCAAACAGAAACTGTTATTTACCGACTCGCGGACAAGATGTATTCCAAGAAAAAGGCGCTGTTCCCAGAAGCGGTTGATCATATAAATGCGATGGGACGCAATTATGAAATATTGAGCCAAACAATGAGCGATGTTGAAGTGGCAAAGTGCTTTATCGAAGGGGAAGCTATTTCTTTCGTTTATTCCGATGCGCCTTTGTTAGACTCCTATTTATACCGGACAATCGTTCAAAATAATAAAGAGCAGTTTTTTCATTATTTAGGTGTATATAAAAAAATGATCCTCAACCAGGCTAATTACGTTGAGGAAACTTTTGAGTCGAGCGAATCGTTTGAGCATGTATTCAAACAGAAGGTGAGTCTGAGGCAGGTTTACTGCATGCAGTATGCCAATGTTGATCTGACTTTTGACAATCTAACGCTCTCTGAAGCTGGAACGCTGACTGTCATTGATTACGAGTGGGTATTTCCCTTCGGAATACCTGTTGATTTTATTGTTTACCGAGCGATCAATGAATTTGTCGCTAAATATATGAAACAGATTACTGGTTTTATTGAAATTAATGCGATTTATAGTTTTTTCGAACTGGACATTGCTCGACTCTCCCTGTATGAGGAGATGGAAAAAGGTTTTCAAAATTATGTGTTTGGAGAAAACCGGTTGTATAAATCGACCTATAGAGTCAGCAACGATGTAATTGCTCTGGAAGGACTGGAGCAGCGCAATGTTCAGTTAAATCATGAAGTGGAATCAAAGAATCAAGAAATTGCATCCACTTTGGAGAAGTATGAGTCTGCCAATAGGCAAATAGAAGAAGCACGCTTGCAAAGTGAGGACTATAAAAACAAGTTAAACCTGTTACATGAAAAATTGGCTGCTGAAGTTGAAGAAAACAAATTATTGGAGCAACAAATGGAGCAGCAAATGGAGCGGCAAAATCAAGAACTGCGCAATAAGGATGGGCATATTGAGCAGCTCTTGTTAAGCGAACGAGAACTACATAATATTCATGGCTCCGGCGGATGGAAATTACTAAAACGTTACTATAAGACTAGAGATGCATTAGTACCTAGTAATTCCAAGCGACGGGTCTTTTTGAAGCTGTTCGCCAGCTTGGCTAGAAATCCAAAGTTCGTTGTTTCCAAAATGAATAAGCAAAATCTGAAAAAGTTGAGATATTACTTAAACGCGGAAGATTCAAGACAACTAGAGAATCGAATTGATTCCTTTGTGGAACGTCATTTACCAGCGGATGAGAGTAAAGCGCCTATTCAACTGTTCAAGCCGGAAAATTATACGAAGCTTATATTTGAGGAGCACGAGACCCCGCTCGTTTCTATCGTTATTCCCGTTTACAATCAGTTTGATTACACATACGCTTGTCTGCAATCGATTTTGACAAATACGCAAGGAATTGCCTATGAAGTTATTATTGCCGATGATATGTCCACTGATGAAACGGTGAATATAGGACAATATGCGGACAATATTAATGTAGTTCGAGATGGAGAAAACCGTGGTTTTCTTTTGAACTGCAATAACGCGGCAAAACAAGCTAAAGGGAAGTATATCTTTTTCTTAAACAATGATACGAATGTACAGTCGAATTGGCTGGATCACTTGTTAAGTGTTATCGAGTCCGATCCAACGACAGGAATGGTAGGCTCCAAGCTGATCTACCCGGATGGCAGGCAGCAGGAAGCTGGAGGAATTATATGGAGCGATGCAAGCGGTTGGAATTATGGGCGACTGGATGACCCTGAGAAGCCGGAATACAACTATGTGAAGGAAGCAGACTATATTTCTGGAGCGGCTATTCTAATTAGAACCTCATTGTGGATAGAATTAGGAGGCTTCGACGAGCGCTATGTTCCAGCATATTTTGAGGATACCGATTTAGCTTTTGCAGTCAGGGCGCTTGGCTATAAAGTATTGCTTCAACCGAAATCGGTTATTGTGCATTTCGAAGGCATATCGCACGGGACCGATACAGGAAGTGGAATTAAGAGTTACCAGGTGAAGAACAAAGAGAAGTTTCTGGAGAAATGGAAAATAGAACTGGAAAAAAATCAGTTTGCAAATGCAGAACATGTTTTTCTTGCTAGAGATCGTTCGCGCAACAAAAAAACGATTGTTGTCGTCGATCATTATGTGCCTCACTATGACAAAGACGCGGGTGGTCGCTGCACTCACCTATATATGAAGCTAATGGTTTCATTAGGTTATCGTGTTATTTTTATAGGCGATAATTTCTTTCAGCATGAGCCTTATACAAGCGAGCTTCAGCAAATCGGCATTGAAGTACTTTATGGAAATAGTTATGCAAAAAATATTCATCAATGGATCAAAACTAATGGCGAGTATATCGACTATGTCTATTTGAATCGGCCTCATATCTCAATTAAATATATAGATAGTTTTAAAAAGAACACGCAAGCGAAGATCATATATTTTGGCCATGATCTTCATTATCTTCGCGAACTGCGTAATTATGAACTGACCCGTAATCCTGCATTGCTGAAGTCTTCGGAAGAATGGAAAGAAATAGAATTTAAATTATTTAGTCTAGCGGATGTTATTCATGTCGTAGGTTCATTCGAGCAACAAGTATTACAAAAACTAATACCGGATAAGCCTATTAGGAATATCCCTCTATTTCCGTATAACGGCCTCTATGATCGCTCAACAAACGATTTTGCCGATCGTAAACATCTGCTTTTCGTAGGCGGTTTTAATCATAAGCCAAACTATGATGGTATCTTATGGTTTATTGAGAACGTATTGCCCGCAATAAAAAGAGAAATCCCGGATATTAAGCTTTTCATTGTTGGTTCGAACCCTCCTAATGATTTATTGGAACAACAAAGCTCAAATATTATTGTGACAGGGTTTGTTTCAGATGAAGAATTGGAGCATTACTATAATAGTTGCCGGGTCGTTATCGTGCCTTTAAGATTTGGGGCGGGCGTTAAAGGCAAAGTAATTGAGGCTTTGTATTATCAAGTTCCAATCGTTACTACTGCAATTGGTGCCGAAGGATTGGAAATTAGCGAAGGCATTATGACGGTTTGTGATTCAGAAACTGAATTCGCGAATGCTGTCGTGAAAAAGTATAATGACGAGTTAGAATGGAAGACAAATGCAAACGCATCTCGTCAATTTATTAATGAGTTCTTTACTGTGGACGCTGCCAAGGAGATATTATCTTTGGATATTTCAAATATCAGGAGAGTTCAAAATGATTAACTTGGTTTTGTGTGGAGGAAATGGAACAAGGCTGTGGCCCTTATCCAGAACTTTATATCCAAAACAATTTAATAAATTTATTTCCAATCGTTCCTTGTTCCAAGAGACAGTGGAGCGCAATAAATTGCTTTGCAGTGATTCTTTTATTGTTTCAAATCAAGAACAATACTTTCTTGTGCTGGACCATTTAGAGGAACTTGGGCATACCGATACCCGATTTCTGCTTGAGCCGGTAGGGAAAAACACTGCTCCCGCGATAGCACTTGCCTGCATGGCACTTGATGAGAATGAGTTAGTGTTGGTTACGCCATCAGACCATATAGTGGCTAATCAAGATGCTTATATGTCCTGTATAGAAATGGCTAAATCAATGGCCGAAGAAGGGTTTATGGTTACATTTGGAATAAAACCGAGTTATCCAGAAACAGGATATGGTTATATTGAGTCTAAAGGCAGCGATGTACTTTCGTTTAAAGAAAAGCCTAGCCGTGAAATTGCAGATAAGTATATCAAGGCGGGAAACTTTTATTGGAACAGTGGTATTTTTCTTTTCAAAGCGGGAGTTTTTCTTCAACAATTGCAGAAACATGCCCCAAGCATTGAACAGGCTGCATCATTGGCTTTTAAGAATGCTTCCAAACAGTCGCTCCTTTATAGAGTTCATGCTGACGATATGGAGACTATTCCAGCCGACAGTATAGATTATGCGGTTATGGAGAAAAGCGATATTGTAAAAGTAGTGCCATCTGATTTCGGTTGGTCGGATCTGGGCAGTTTTGAATCGCTCTACGATCAAATGGAGAAGGACGAAAGTGGCAACTCTCTATCCGAGAAGCATATTAATATCGACTCGCATCAAAATTTGATTATAGCGGACAGCAGAGTCGTAACAACCATTGATGTGGAAAATTTAATCATTGTTGATACACCTGACGCTTTACTAGTTTCTAAACAGGGATCGTCTCAGAAGGTTAAACAAGCGGTAGAAGTATTGAAGCATAGAGGCTCGTTGTTAGTGGACAGCCATGTGACAGCTTATCGTCCTTGGGGTAAGAATACTGTTTTAGACCACTCTTCTAACTACAAAATTAAAAAAGTCATTATCAAACCTGGGCAAAGACTAAGTATGCAAAAACATTTTCATCGTAATGAACATTGGATTGTAGTAAGTGGAACCGCGTTAATTACAGTGAATGGTGAGGAGTCGCTGTTGAGAACGAACGAATCGACCTTTATTAGAATGGGCGAGGAGCACTCCGTTCTAAACCCTGGGAAGATCGATCTGCATTTGATTGAGGTGCAAGTAGGAGAGTATATAGAGGAAGATGATGTGGTAAGAAGTAGTAGTGCTTTGACCTGAAATTCCGTCTACTAGGAGGACTAAAAATTGAAGAAAAGAACCATAGGACATAGGATCGAAAAAATGCTCGAGTCAACGCGATATCCTATTCCTGTTATGATTCTAGTTGTGATTTGCATGTACTATAAAGTGATTATAGGAAAGCTATGGATGAAGTGGGATATGTACGGAGGGATTTTTCCAAGCTTTGTGAGTGTTTCTTCACATCTGAAAGATGGTGCACTACCTCTATGGGAGCCTTTTGTTCATAGGGGAATTCCGATCTCTCATCTGCTGGGCGCTCCAATCTGGTACCCGACAACTATTCTATTTGGATTAATTGGACAGACACAATACCTTCTTCAATTACAATTTTTTCTAATTATATTGTCAGCGGCAATTTTTATGTATTTGGCCTGCACACTATATGTGAATAATAGGTGGCTGTGCGCAATTGGAGGGATTGCCTATTCTTCTTGCGGTCTATTCGTTGCTAATGCAGAGCATATTACCTTTATCATAACGGCAAGTCTTTTTCCTCTTCTGCATTATTCAATAAAAAAAATGGTAGAAAATCAAAGCTCTAAATTTTTTTCGATTTTATTCGGAACGACTGTTGCTTTATTAGTACTAAATAGCTATCCACCATTTGTGATTTTTTGTTTGTTTTATATTGTTTTTGAGCTGATTGTGTCTTACAAGAAAATTAATAAGCTGGCATTAATAAAGCAAATGATTTTAGCGATTATCGTTGCTGTTGCCGGCTCTTTTGTGACGCTGGTTACAACTGTTCAAGTAATGAGCGAGATAACAAGAAGTAAAGTGCCATGGGATATCGCTACTAACACTTCACTAAATATATGGAATTGGTTTGCTTCGCTAACTCCAGCTATTGCACAATTGGCAAAATCATTAAATCCGCCAATGGATATTTCAATGAACAATACGTATATTGCATTGCCATTACTAATGGGAGCCTTTTTAATCGGTTCATTTGAAAGAAATAAAAAAGTTCTGTATGTATTCTTGTTTTTTTCAATATTGCTTTGTATGGGGCGATATGCACCAGTCTATCAGTTCTTCTATCATTTCGTACCAGGAATAGATACCTTTAAATTCCCTGCAGGACTTCGCTATTTTTATTTTTACTTTTTGACAATTATTGCACTGCGAAATATTCAATTTGTTATGGAAAGTAAAGAATCGAACTGGAATGAACAGTACGCGAAGATTGTTAAAGTGTTTATAGGGATATTTGTCGTAATACTGTTATCAATCAGCAGTATGATGATAAAACCAATGGAACCGATGCAACCAACCGAATGGATGATAAAATACTTTGGCGAAGAGATAGTCGTTACAATTATTATTTTGTTTCTATTTTTGATTGCTATTAATAAAAAGAGTAAAGTAGTATTTATTAGTTCATTTATTGTTTTAACTATAGTGTTTTCTGTGTTGGGAGTTTATAGAAACCAGGTATTTACAATCGGTACTGAAGAGAGACCTTTTTCTTATAACGAGGCTATAGATGCCCTTTATAAAGGTGAAAACAATACCATTGCGAATGAATATGCCGAAAATTCTACAATCTTAGAAAGTGATTCTATTTTCTACCAGAGGTTTAATACCGGGGGTTATGTTGGCAGTTTTGATCTGAAAAATTTTGAAGTTGCATTTGTAAATCAAATGCTGCCTAATGTAGGAGAGCCAGCAGTATGGGCAACCGAAACCGAATTATATGATAATGGGGTTAAAAAGATACTTCCTACTAATATTCAGTGGTTTAAAAATAAGTTTGTAGTAGATGTGCAGTCCGATACCTCTCAATCGCTCGTTTTCGAACAAACCTATTTCCCAGGCTGGAGAGCTGAAGTAAACGGTGAAAAGGTAGATGTGAGGCAATTCAGTGCTGCCGGTCTTATCGCTGTACCAATAAATGCAGGAGACAATAATGTAGTATTGGAATACAAGCCTATGCTTGTGATTATATCTGCATACGTTACATTTACAGCATGGCTCGTTTTATTCGTCTATTTTATTGTTACTTTTGTAAGACGATTTAAAGGAAATGCAATCAAATAGTAAATAGCGCTGGGAGGTAGCAAAAATGCAGAGTTCACTATCTAGTAAAATTATTGAAGTCAATGTACTTGGTGATGATAGAGGCCAACTTACTGTAGTCGAAGAAAATAAAACAATTCCGTTCGAGATGAAACGAGTATTTTATATCTATGGTACTGTTGAGGGAGTGCGGAGAGGATTTCATGCTCACTACAAAACAAGACAAGCTTTAATATGCGTTTCGGGTTCTTGCTCTATTCATTTAGATAATACGGAAAGAAAAGAAGAGGTTCAATTAGATTCACCCAATAAAGTTCTCATTTTGGAACCCAATGATTGGCATGAAATGTATGATTTTTCTCCAGATTGTGTATTGCTTGTTCTAGCGTCTCATTTGTATGATCCAGATGATTACATAAGAGATTATTCCAAGTTTTTGGAAGTGTACGGGGCGTGAATTCCAACCTAAAATAAGTAACAGACTAGGAAGATTTGATCCTTAAGTGCATATGATTATAGAGTGTGTCTGTTAATAAAACAAAGAGTAGGTGACGTATGAAAATATTGGATACGAAGCTACTGGATGCAAAGTTATTGGAGCCGGCTGTTTTTAGCGATAATCGGGGTTTTTTTATGGAGAGTTACAATCAGAAAACGTTTAACGAGAATGGTATCGCTACAGATTTTATTCAAGATAATCATTCCTTATCAGTAGAGGCGGGGGTCCTTAGAGGACTGCACTATCAACTTAATCCGCATGCACAAACCAAGCTGATTAGAGTAACTACGGGAGTCATTTATGATGTGATCCTTGATATTCGAAAAGGTTCACCGACCTTTGGACAATGGCAAGGGTTTATTCTGAGTGCATCAAACAAAAGGCAATTGTTAGTGCCGCGTGGGTTTGCTCATGGTTTTTGCACATTAGTTCAGAATTGCGAAGTTATATATAAAGTGGACTCTCTTTACTCGCCTGAATGTGATCGCGGTATTGCATGGAATGATCCGCAGTTAAACATCGATTGGCCGATTACAAACCCTATTACTTCAGATAAAGACAGCAGGCACCCTCTGTTCGCTAATGCAGAAATTAATTTTGTTTATAATGAGTAGTTTAAATATCAATAAAGTAGGTGCGACGTGAAAGGTATAATACTTGCTGGTGGAAGCGGTACACGATTATATCCGCTTACTAAAACGATCTCAAAGCAGCTTCTTCCGATTTATGATAAGCCCATGATTTATTATCCATTATCCGTTTTAATGCTGGCGGGAATAAGAGAAATATTAGTTATTTCGACACCAGAAGATACGCATCGGTTTGAAGCGCTTCTAGGGGATGGAAGTGATTTTGGACTTGCTATTAGTTATGCGATTCAGCCATCGCCTGATGGCCTAGCCCAAGCTTTTGTTATAGGAGAAAGCTTTATAGGTGATGACAATGTGGCGTTAATACTCGGAGATAATATTTTTTACGGGCAAAACTTCACTGAAATGTTGCTTAGGGCCGTTTCTAATGACAGCGGTGCAACTGTGTTTGGATATAAAGTAAAAGATCCTCAGCGTTATGGAGTTGTAGAATTTGATGATAAAATGCGGGCTATATCTATTGAAGAAAAACCGAAAGAGCCGAAGTCAAATTATGCAATTACAGGACTTTATTTTTATGACAATCAAGTCGTCAAGTATGCCAAACAAATAACTCCTTCAGCAAGGGGAGAATTGGAAATAACAGATATTAACAAAATGTATCTGGAGAACGGGACATTAAATGTTCAAATGTTTGGCAGAGGGTTTGCTTGGCTGGATACCGGGACGCATGAATCGCTTATGCAAGCATCCCATTTCATTGAAACGATTGAAAAACGCCAAGGGTTTAAAGTGGCCTGTATTGAAGAGATTGCTTACTTGAAAGGATATATAACGAAAGAACAGCTAGTTAAGCTTGCGGAACCACTTTCTAAAAATGAATACGGTCAATACTTATTGGAATTGGCGAAAAAAGGAGATTGACAAATGAAAATTATTATAACTGGCGGTGCCGGGTTTATTGGAAGTAATTTTGTTTTATATATGGTAAATAAATATCCAGATTACCAGATCATTAATATAGATTCTCTAACCTATGCTGGGAATTTAGAAAATCTTCGTTCGGTAGAGGAACATCCTAATTATCAATTCGTTAAAGCAGATATTACAGATAAAGTAGCATTAGAACCGCTATTTGAAGGAGTCGATGCGGTTCTTAACTTTGCTGCAGAATCGCATGTGGACCGGAGCATTTTGCATCCGGAAATATTCGTACAAACGAATGTATTAGGTACTCAAACCTTACTTGATTTGGCTAGAAAGCATAATGTCTCAAAGTTCGTTCAAGTATCAACCGATGAAGTATATGGAACGCTTGGCGATACTGGTTTATTTACAGAAGAAACGCCGTTAGCGCCGAATAGCCCTTACTCGGCTAGCAAAGCGGCAGCTGATTTGTTGGTTCGCGCGTATCATGAGACGTTCGGATTGGCAGTGAATATAACGCGTTGCTCAAATAACTACGGGCCTTATCAGTTCCCGGAAAAGCTAATTCCTCTTATGATTCAAAATGCACTGCAAGATAAGCCGCTTCCGGTATATGGTGACGGACTTAATGTGCGTGACTGGTTATATGTTGAGGATCATTGCAGCGCCATCGATCTTGTTCTTCATAAGGGAAAAAATGGAGAAGTTTATAACGTCGGTGGCAATAATGAGAGGAACAATCTTCATGTGGTAAAAACAATACTACAGGAGCTAGGCAAACCTGAGTCACTAATCAGTTATGTTAAAGACCGTCCCGGACATGATCGCCGTTATGCTATCGATGCGGATAAAATTCGCAACGAACTTGGATGGAGTCCACGCTTTCCTTATGAAACTGGCATTAAAGAAACGATTCAATGGTATCTAAATAATAAGGAATGGATGGAGCAGGTCGTCTCAGGAACGTATCAGCTTTATTATGAAGCACAATACAAAGAACGGTTTGAGGCGGGAGAATAAAGCAGACTCTTCCAGTATATTTTATTCCTTGAAAGGAGAATATATGATTCCATTTTTGGATTTAAAACAAATTAATGTCCGTCATAGCGCTGAAATAACAGAAAGTTTGGAACGCGTATTGCATTCGGGTTGGTATATATTAGGCAAAGAGGTTGAAGAGTTCGAGCAAGAGTTTGCGAGGTATTGCGGTACTAAATACTGTTTAGGGGTCGCTAACGGATTAGATGCGCTTTCTTTGATTTTAAAAGCACATGACATTGGAGAAAACGATGAAGTTATCGTTCCATCCAATACATACATTGCATCAATACTAGCAATATCAAGCACTGGTGCTACGCCTGTTCTTGTTGAGCCAGACATTTTAAGCTACAATATCGACCCAAAAGCTATTGAAGAAAAGATTACACCACGGACTAAGGCTATTATGGTCGTGCATCTATACGGTCAATCATGTGATATGAGAGCGATAAATGAAATAGCGGCTAAATATAATTTGAAAGTTTTTGAGGATTGTGCGCAATCGCATGGAGTAATCTTTGATGAGGTTAGAGCGGGTAACTTAGGGGATGCTGCTGCATTCAGTTTCTATCCTGGAAAAAACTTAGGAGCGCTAGGAGATGCCGGAGCGATAACATTAAACGATGAAGAGGTTTATGCTAAGTTAAAAGCACTCCGAAACTATGGTTCTCATCGCAAATATGAGAATTTATACAAAGGTGTAAATAGCCGGTTGGACGAAACTCATGCTGCAGTATTGAAAGTAAAACTCAAGTATCTAGATGAGGACAATGAGGTTCGCAGAACGATAGCAGAATACTACTCCGCTAATATAAAAAATAATCGAATTGTATTACCCGCCGTTACTGACAAAGACAGGCTGTCTCATGTTTGGCACTTGTTCGTGGTACGAACGGATAACAGGGACGAGCTTCAAAAGTTTTTGCACAGTAAAGGAATTCAAACATTAATTCATTACCCGATTCCGCCTCATAAGCAAGAAGCTTATAAAGAATGGTCGGAGAGAAGCTATCCGCTCTCGGAACAAATTCATAGAGAAATATTAAGCTTGCCAATAAGTCCGGTTATGAGTATGGAAGATGTGCGCATAGTAACGGAGGCATTAAATGAATACTAAGAAACGATTTAGTATCGTTATTCCAATTTACTATAATGAGCAGAATATTCCCCATACAGTACCGAGACTGAAAAAATTACAAACCTTGTTACCCGAATATGAATTCGAATTTATATTTGTAGACGATGGTTCAAAAGATCGCTCTTTAGAACTGCTACTGTTGGAGAGAGAAAATGACAATCGGATTAAAATCGTCAAATTGAGTCGGAATTTTGGCTCGATGTCTGCTGTTCAGGCCGGACTCAAACAAGCGACAGGTGATTGCGTAGGCATTATATCAGCGGATCTTCAAGATCCGCCTGAATTATTTGCTGAAATGATAGCCAGATGGACAGCGGGAAATAAAGTAGTTATGGCAACACGCTCCGGTAGGGAAGAATCGTTCTCCCAACGTATGTTTTCTAATACCTATTATTATTTAATGAATAAGTTCGCTTTGAGAAACTATCCTGAGGGTGGTTTCGATTTCGTTCTTATCGATAAACAAATTGTAAGAGAACTGAACAGCATCGGTGAAAAAAACACTAATATTATGAGCCTGATTTTTTGGCTTGGACATTCCCAGGATACGATCTCGTATGTGAGACAGGAAAGAAAGCACGGGAAATCGCGATGGACGTTAAGCAAAAAAATAAAGCTATTTGTTGATTCGTTTGTAAGTTTCTCTTATGCTCCGATTAGAATGATGTCCCTAGTAGGTATCTTTACAGCAGCCTTGAGCTTCCTTTACGGAATTTTTGTTGTATTCAATGCTATTTTCGGCTACATTCCGCTTGAAGGCTGGGCAACTATAATTGCATTAATTACATTTTTATTGGGATTAAATATGGTTATGTTGGGGATTATTGGAGAGTACCTCTGGCGGATTCTGGACGAAAGCCGGAAAAGGCCAACCTACGTAGTAGATGAAATTTATGAATAGAGGGATACTATGTTATCTGAAACGGCAAGAATATATTCAAAAAGTATAGGATCTAATGTAGAGGTAAGGGATTATGCTATAATATACGAGCATGCGACAGTAAATGATAATGTGGTTATTGGCGAGCACTCGGTAATTGGCAGAAGCGCTACCCCAACTACAGTTATGAAGAAAGAGCTTTCCAAAAAGAAGGAAACAATCATTTCAGATGAGGTCTCGATTTGTAGCAATGTTATTATTTATGAGGACGTAACGATTGGCAGAGACTCACTGGTAGGCGATAACTCATCCATCATGCCGAATGTTCGAATTGGAGATGAGGTGCTAATTAGCCGGGGTGTTACCATTAATACCGAAGTGGAAATTGGTAGCTTTACACGAATAATGGATAACACTCATATAACAGGTAGAGTGAAAATCGGAAGTCATGTATTTATAAGTGTTGGAGTAAATATGGCAAATGATAATTTATTCGGTAAACATGGCTATAGCGATGATGTGTTTGGAGCTCTAATCGAAGATTATGTTTCGATCGGAGTTGGAGCAACTATTTTACCTGGCGTCAAAATTGGTCGTGGCAGTATTGTTGCAGCAGGATCAGTTGTCAAAAAAGATGTTCCCGAAGATGTTATTGTTTCCGGAAACCCAGCAAAAGTGGTCTCAAAAGTGCCTAGCGCAATGAAGAGATATTAGTTCAAGGAGGTTAGTTGGAGATGGGCAGTTACATTAAGGCAATCGATTACTACTTGCCAGAAAAAAAGGATTACAATGATCCGGAAGACCGAATGACGAAAAAGATCGGAGTATCTGTCAAAAATATTGCTGGCGAAAATGAATATGCCTCTGACCTGGCTTTCCATGCAGCAACCAAACTATTCGACTCAGATGCTATCGATAAGGCGGCAATCGATTTCCTACTTTACTGCACACAATCACCGGATCATTATTTGCCTACAACGGCATGCATATTGCAGGAGAGATTAGGACTTTCGACATCATGCGGTGCGTTGGATTTTAATTTAGGCTGTTCAGGATATGTATATGGGTTATCTTTGGCAAAAGGTCTAATTGAGTCGGGCGTAGCCCGAAATGTTTTGTTTTTAACAGCCGATACTTATAGTAAATATGTGAACGCAAATGATCGCAATGTTAAATTATTGTTTGGCGATGCAGCCTCAGCTACATTAATTTCTTCTGACGACAGTATCGGCAATCATGCAATAGGGCCCTTTGAATTAGGGACGGACGGAAAGGGTGCAGAACTTCTTATTGTCCCTGCGGGGGGCCTTAAGGAGCCGTTAAGTCCAGAGTCCTTAATCGAAGTAGTTGATGAAAAAGGAAATACACGTAATCGAAGTAACCTGTATATGGATGGAAATGCAATATTTAATTTCACGGCGTTGCAGATACCTAAAGCTATTAATGCCCTGTTAGAAAAAAGTCAACAGTCTTTGGAAGATTTTGATTATTTTGTTTTTCATCAAGCCAATCAATACATGTTGGAGACGATAAGAAGAAAATTAAATATTGATAAAGAGAAGTTTTCCATTCAATTTCAGGACTGTGGGAACACAGTGTCCTCCTCTATACCAATAGCCCTTATTAGGGATTTTAAAGAGGGTAGAACAAAGAATGGCGATAAAGTGATGTTGGTTGGGTTCGGAGTAGGTTTATCTTGGGGTATTTGTTCAATTACACTTAATATACATTAACTTAGAGGAGGATTTTGAAAATGAAATTAGAAGAATTTATTGCAAATTTTGAGGATATTGTAATGGTGGATCATGGTACGATCAACATGGAGACTCAGTTAAGTGATCTTGAGGATTGGGATTCCTTATCGAAAGCATCATTACTTGCAACATTTGAAGAACAGTTCTCTTTAAAGCTAGAAGACAGTGCACTAAGAAACTTACAAAGTTTTGCGGAAATTGTTGAATTAATTAAGGATCGTCTAGAATAGACAATGAGTCGATATTTTAATCGTGAGGTTATTAGATATGTTATAGCCGGTATGCTAAATACGGCTATAACCTATCTTTCTTATATCTTAATGCTGTTATTTGTTCCTTATTCAATTGCCTATTTAATTTCTTATCTTCTAGGTATATTATTCTCTTTTTTCATAAACTCCAAAATGGTCTTTCAAACAAAAATGACTTTGTGGAAACTGATACAATACCCTTTAGTCTATGTGGCTCAGTTTTTGCTAGGGTTATTTTTGCTGTATTTATTTATTGATAAGCTTTCAATGAACAATAAAATAGCTCCTCTAATTGTAACTATTGTTTCTCTTCCTGTGACTTACTTTGTAAGTAAATTTATATTATCTGGTAAACTGGGGCATTTACTTCTGAAGTGGATTAGAAAATCAACATAACGGCAAGTATGCCGGGGAGTCAATTACATTTATGAATAGGATATGAAGACGATGCAATACAAATTCGTCTGGAGGCATATATATGAATGTTCAGAAGTTGAAAATAGCGGTTACTGGAGCTAATGGGCAGTTGGGCAAGGAGCTTGCCGAATGGAACACTGAAAATTTGAATATTGAAATCATTGGTTTTGGGCGGGATACGCTTAATGTAACAGATCTGGAAAATTGTCGTGTGGTGTTGGCTCAGCATCGTCCTGATGTCGTCATACATTGCGCTGCATATACTGCGGTAGATCAAGCAGAGTCCGAAGCAGATACGGCCTTTCTTGTTAATTATTCCGGTACTCGCAATATTGCTATTGCCACGAGGGAAATAGGGGCAAAGCTTTGCTACATTAGCACAGACTACGTTTTCGATGGAAAAAGTTCGATTCCATACAATGAATATGATCTTACGAATCCTCAAACTGTTTATGGAAAATCAAAACTTGCAGGGGAAAATTCGGTTCAGACACTGCATGATAAGTTTTTTATTGTTCGTACGTCTTGGGTATTTGGCAAGTATGGCAACAACTTTGTGAAAACTATGATTAAGCTTGGAAGCGAGCGAGATCAGATTTCTGTTGTAGCCGACCAATTAGGTTCTCCGACATACACCTATGACTTAGCACAGTTTCTACTTGAGCTTGTACAGACCGAGTATTACGGAATATATCATGCCTCCAATTCCGAGGTTTGCTCCTGGTTTGATTTTGCGAATGAGATATTCCAATTATCCGAATTGAATCCTCAAGTAATTCCTTGCACAACGGAGGAGTTTCCAAGGCCGGCACCGAGACCAGCTTTTTCCGTTATGGATCATACTGCAATTCGGATACATGGACTTCAGACGCTGCGTACATGGAGAGAGGCATTGAAACACTTTATGCAAATGCAGTAAGGGTAAAGTTTCAAAGTGACTAGGGATTTGTTTATTGAAATAGGAGGTAGCAATAGTTGAATATTTTTTTCAAGAATGAATTAAAAGCTACAAAAAAGGATTATTTGATATTATCTCTAGTTATAATTGGCTCTTTACTGCAGTTGATTTATTACATTAAACAAAACAGTATAGTTAATTATTATGATGAGACTAGATATTATGAAATCAGTAAAATCATATTAGAGAATGGACTATTCAGTATCACTGATGAATTACGTACTTACTTGTATCCTTTATTAATTGCATTAATCCATGTATTCACCGATGGTAATGTGGTTAACGTAAAAATTGCTTTTAGTATATTTCAATATTTAATCTATGCTATTACAATCTTTGAGATTTCCAAATTCGCATTTCGTATAGCTGATCGTAAATTAATATTTCATAGTATTATTTTTTGTGGTTTGTTGAATCCTTATTTGATACAAGCAACCACTCTTTTCTTAACTGATATACTAGCAACTTGTTTAATAATGATATCTCTAATCTACTTAATTAAATCTGATCTTAATAAAATAAGTAATGGTGCTGTAGTCGCTATCACTTTATACAGTTCGGTGTTGATCAGACCTTCAAGTGCCATATTTATGATTTTATTTTTATTGATTGGTCTATATAGATTACTTAAACAAAAAGATTTCAAGCCTTATAAGTTTATTGCTGTTGGGTTAGTCTGCTTAGTTATTTTTTTACCTCAAATCTATATGAATGTTACAAAGTTTAATCATTTTACACCGCTCATTCATTTAAATTTGTTTGAACAACAATCTATATGGGCTAGTCAGTATTTAAAATACAGCACAGTAATAATTGAAGGAGAAACTCCACAGCTGTATTTTCCATCGCCCTGGATACTTGAGAGCAATATGAGCATTTACAAACTAGCTTTCCATAATTTTGGTGCATTTTTGACTGTAGTAAGTTCCCACCTCTTTGGGATGTTGGATTGGGGTTATGTTGATGCATATGTAAAAAATCTGGACGGCACTACCAGACTTTTACCTAGTGTTTTACTTTGGCTGAATTGGTTATTGATATTTATTGGAGTATATCAGTTCAGAATAAAACGAAAAGAAAGCTTATTTATAATCAATTCGTTATTATTTGCTTCAATTTGCTATACATTGTTTATGTCAATGACTGCAATTGAATCAAGATTTGGGTACCCATCATATTTGTTGTTACTAGTACTAGCAGGCTTTGGACTTGAGTATTTAATTGAAAATAGAAAGAGAAAAAAACATATCATAACTATTGGAATAGCGATGATTCTGCTTGTTTGTTTCGTTTTTTATATTAGCTATCTTATTGATATGCAAACAGGAAGAATTACCTGGTTTTAAGCCATCATTCGATATGAATTGATTGAGATGTGAGGGATAATGGTTGAGTTATTTAAAATCAATAAACTATCGAATTTGGATTTTTTTCATATTTATAGCAATAATAGCATGTGGATTTCTGCCTTTTATAGTAGGGGATAAATTTTTTGTTTATAAGAGCTATGGAGCTGATTCCTTATGGTCTTATTGGCCATTAAAACATATTTCACTAGATTGGCTCCGTTCGAATGATAAGGGAGGATGGCTCTGGGAATTAGGATTAGGTACTAATATTTTTGCTATTCAAGGTACCTTGTTTGACCCGTTTAACCTCTTTCTTCTTCCATTTAACAGTAGATTTATTCCAATAGGGTTTCTAATAACGGCAGTATTAAAGTTTGGTATCGCCGGATTTATGTTTTATCGGTGTATGATTTTGAGAGGTAATTCGAATAATGTTTCAGCTCTAACTGCTTTAATTTTAACCTTTAATGGTTATGCCGTCTTGTGGAGTTGTTTGGATGCAAACCTTACTGTTTATGTATTTATTATTGGTATTTTATTTGGCTATGAATACTTTCGAAAAAAAAATAAATCGTTTTTTTTAGTTTTATTCGTAGCTCTGCTTGCTGCCAACTCTCCTTATTATACTTGGATGGCTGGTTTGTTTTTTATCGTATATGTTTTAATTGATTCGTTTTCTTTGTCCTTGATCACTAAATCGATAAAACATTTACTGAAAACTGCAATTTGGGTTATTTGCGGGGTAAGCTTGGTAGGGATCTTATTTATCCCTGGAGTCTATATCTTATTTGATAATCCTCGCCTAACAGGTGGAGTATTACCTAGCTTAATACCCGGATCAATTGCAGATTATACAGGTTTTATTCTTAGGGGGATAAATACAAATATATTGCCTGCTGAATTTGTTCCTGTAAGTTATTTTAGTGGACCATTGTGGACAACCAGCATTATTGTATTAATCACATTGCCTCAATTGTTTAGAAAAAGATTTCATTCTAAAACTATGGCTATCATTATGTCAATTTGCTTCCTTTCCATTTTATTTACTAATATTACAATTCCTTTGTTTAATGGATTTA
Organism: Paenibacillus sp. NPDC058071; assembly: GCF_042885235.1. NCBI lineage: Bacteria > Bacillati > Bacillota > Bacilli > Caryophanales > Paenibacillaceae > Paenibacillus > Paenibacillus sp. NPDC058071. Next base: position 455,656 of record NZ_JBHVSK010000003.1, on the reverse strand, counting down.
GTCAAGAAACCTATCGGTGGAGCTGGTTCTTAATTATCCCTATTCTAATGGGGGCGGCCAAGGTATGGTCATCATGGGAGAGCGGGCAACCTTTAAGCGGCAAACTGCTGTGGGTAGGCTGGAGTAGCATTACCATCCTATGGATATCAGGGTTATTTTATCTTAACTTGATTAAGAAAGTTGATTTGAGAGCTGCCGGAAATGAAGCTGTGGTCTATTCCAACATTTTTTTAGCTTGTTTATTACTCGCGATTGTTATGATTATCATCTTACGTGAGCGTGTAAACAAAAAGACATTTGCTACATTAATCACGATATTAGTGGCAGTTGAATTGGCCTTTAGTACAAGTGCGACTTTGCAGTCGAGGCAACCCATGCAATCCAGTGACTTTGAAACAACTTATTATGATGGAACCCAAGAAGCGGTTTCGCAAATTGCAAAACTTGAGGAGGATCGATCCTTTTATCGTATAGATAAAGACTATCAATCTGTATTTCTAGACGATGCACCAATTCAAGGGTTTAAAGGAGTCAAATCCTATTTGTCAAGTAACAACCCTGCTTACTTTGCATTTAGTGAGATAATGGAGGCTAATCCTCATTATAATTTTATTTATGGATTTGACGGTAGGCCTAATATTCAATCTTTGCTTGGTGTGCATTATTTAATTTCACGTAACCAAACTGAGGTTGCAGGGTACCAGATGATAGGTCAGGAAGGTAATTTATATATTTACGAAAATGTACATTCATTGCCTCTCGGTTTTGTATACTCAAACAGGCTGCTGGTAGACGAGTTTATGAAACTTGATGTGGGAAACAAAGAATTAGCTATACTAAATGCCGCTATTGTAGGAAAAGGAATGGCAACAAATTTACCAGCAGTAACAGGCTTTTTCGATCCAGAAATAGCAATCTCTAAATTAAATGAAAGCCCCCTCGTACCAAATCGAATTGATCGAAGTCACGTATCAGGCGAAGTCAACATAAATGAACAGGGGATGCTTTTCTTATCCGTACCGTATGATAGAGGCTGGAAGGCTTGGATAGATGAAACGCCGACACAAGTCAAAAACATTAACATGGGATTTATAGGTCTGGAAGTGGCCCCTGGTAAGCATAACGTTGAACTGCGCTATGTGCCTCCAGGTTTTTATGTCGGACTTTGGGTTACCAGTGCGGTTGGTTTGGTATTGTTGCTAAGATACATATATCTTAAATTAATAAGTAAGAGGAAATAATATGGATATTGATTGGAAAATGGTTTAAAAATATGCCAGGCTCTGATACAATTCTATTAGGTTCCTATTATAAAGCAATGGAATGCGGGTGAATCTGGTGAATGCTTAGGCAAAATCAAAAAATACTAACGCAGCTATACGTACTTGCCGATTTGCTTTGTACGTTGGTTGTTTTTCTAGTTGCTTATTGGTTGAAATTTCAAAGTGGTTTATTGGACTACGTTAAATCGGTGCCCTTCTCGACTTATTTGCTATGGGGAACGATTTATTCATTTTCAGCTGTCGTAATAGGTTTTTACTTGCAATTTTATGCGCCAAAGCGGCGTAAGAGATATACATTGGAAGTATTGAAGATTGTACAAATTCAAACACTCAGTTTTTTAGGGTTGCTAAGTTTGTTTTATTTCACGAAAGAGATACATATCTCTAGGGAATTTCTCGCCATATTCTTTATTATGAATGTCATGGTCATTACGATTTATCGTTTTATGGTGAAGAAGACGCTGTCGGCATTTCGCCGGCGCGGTTTCAACAAACGCTTCGTACTCATTTTAGGAGCGGGTACGGTTGGCCGAAGCTTTTATAACAACTTGAAGAACTATCCAGATCTTGGCTATGAAGTGGTAGGGTTCTTAGATGACTACCAATCAGAACACGCGGAAGAGCATCGTGAAATGATGCCGATTCTAGGATCACTCGACGAACTGCGTGCACAGTTGAATCGTCATCCGATTGATGAAGTCATCATCGCGCTTCCGCTTGACGCACATAAGAAATATGCAGAAATTATCGAAATTTGCGAGCATGCGGGCGTGAAGACGCTGATCATTCCGGATTATTTCGATTTGCTTCCGGCAAAGCCGTTTTTCGATAATTTTGCCGGTATTCCGCTCATTAACGTGCGGGACGTTCCGCTTGATGAACTGAGCAACCGCATGCTGAAACGGACGTTCGATATCATATTCTCGCTTGCGGCGATTTTAGTGACCTCGCCGATTATGCTGGCTGCCGTCATCGGCATCAAGCTGACTTCCCCGGGGCCTATCTTATTCAAGCAGGAACGGGTTGGCCTAGACCGGAAAACGTTCCACATGTACAAATTCCGTTCTATGCGAGTATCTACTGCTAAAGTGGCAGATACGCAGTGGACGGTAGAGAACGATCCGCGAAGGACGGCCTTCGGCAGCTTCTTGCGCCGTACGAGTATCGACGAGCTACCGCAATTTTTTAATGTCCTGTTTGGACATATGAGCGTAGTCGGTCCAAGACCGGAAAGACCATTTTTCGTTAATCAATTTAAAGAAGAAATTCCGAAATATATGGTCAAGCATCAGATTCGTCCGGGCATTACCGGTTGGGCGCAAACAAACGGCCTGCGCGGCGATACATCGATCCAGGACCGCATTCTTCATGATTTGTTCTATATCGAGAATTGGACGTTCTTATTCGATATTAAAATCATTATGAAGACGATTGTGAAAGGGTTAGTTAACAAAAATGCCTATTAGACAGCAAGATGAACTAACGAATCCACTCGTTTCCGTTATTATCCCATCGTTAAACGCAGGTCCGGCATTCACCGAATTGCTTGAGAAGCTGAACGATCAAACTTTACGCCCGCACGAGATTATCGTGGTCGACTCTTCGTCGGAGGACGGCACGCTGGAGCTTGCGCACCAAGCGGGTGCGAAGACGATAAATGTGCTTCGCAGCGAGTTCGATCATGGGGGAACCCGCAACTTCGCAGCTTCCAACGCTATCGGAGATATTCTCGTGTTTATGACACAGGATGCCGTGCCTTGCAACGAACGTATGCTGGAGGCGCTTGTCGCTCCTATTGTCGCTGATGCCAGCGTTTCGTCGGCTTACGCCCGTCAGGTAGCGTATCCGCAGGCAAGCTTGCCTGAACGGCTAGCAAGGGAAGGCAATTACCCGCAGCAGTCTACAATTAAGTCGAAAGCGGATGTCGAGCGGCTCGGCATCAAAACGTTTTTCTGCTCGAATGTCTGTTCGGCAATCCGACGGGACGTCTTCAACGAGATGGGACGTTTTCCAGCTCCAGTTATTTTCAATGAAGATTTATTTATGGCTGCCAAGTGCATTATGGAAGGCGGCTACAAAGTAGCCTACGCGGCGGATGCTGCCGTATATCACTCGCATGACTACACGATTCGCCAACAGTTTAGGCGGTATTTCGATAACGGTGTGTCCATGCGTATGAACGAGTGGATCCTACGGTACAGCGCGGTTGGACGAGCCGGTACGGGCTTGCTGCGAAAGCAGCTTTCTGGCCTCTGGGCTGGACGTTCATGGTATTTGATTCCGAAGCTGATACTCGAAACGGCAGCAAAGCTGGTCGGTTACAAGCTTGGACAGCATTATCATCGTTTACCTAAAGCACTTTGCAGAAGGTTCAGCATGCACAAGCAAATATGGCTGTCGCTGGAGACGAGGCAAGAACGCTCGCTCGGACAATGAAGAAGCATCGGCTTCCCGCTATGGGGAATTGATGCTTCTTTTTCCATTTTCGCGTATAGCCCCGCATATCCCCGACCACACTAGAAACATTTCGCCGAATCGCCTTTTGGCAATTCGCGACTCCACCGCACGAGGCCTGGAGGGGCGCGACGGCTGCCGATCATACGCCGCAGGAAGGGAGGGGCTGTCCATGGGCTGGCTCGTTGCGGGCATTTTATTTTCCTTTTTCTATACGCTCCAGACGGCAATTATTCTTTGGGCGGAGAAGCCACGGCCCGCTAAGATGGCGGCTTGGCTTGTGATCGCCTATGCGGCGCCGCTGATCGGGTTCGTCTTCTGGCTGCTGGCAGGCCGGGCCGGAAATAGCCTAAGCCGAACTTCCAACAGGGTCGGATTTGATACGGCGCTTCGTCGTTCCCGCAGCGCAATTTCGCCGTCCGCGACAGGCAATAAGCAGTTTGACGAGGAGGAAAAGCTGTCTCGTCTGCTGAACGCAACGATTCGACAGCCGCTTACGTTCGGCAACGATACAGTCGTGCTGACCAACGGTAAGGCTTACTTCGGAGCGCTGCTGCAAGCGATTGATGAAGCCGAGCACCACATTCACTTTGACTACTATACATTTCGCGACGATGATATCGGCGGCAAAATAACGGCGAGACTTGCGGATAAAGTCGCAGCAGGCGTTGAAGTGAGGGTCCTATTTGATAGGGTCGGTAGTATAGGCTTGCGTAGGAGGGCCGTTCGAAAGCTTAAAGAAAAGGGGATTCAGGCCTATAGCTTTTTGCCGCCAGGCGCTACGTTCGGCAGAAGGTGGCTGAACAACCGCAATCATAGCAAAATAGCTGTTATTGACGGTCGAACGGCATTTGTAGGAGGAATGAATATTGGCGACGAGTATTTGGGCAAAGACCGGCGGCTTGGCTTTTGGCGAGATACGCAGCTGAAGCTCAAAGGAGATGCGGTATATTGGATCCAAGAGTTGTTTCTCAAGGATTGGGAGCTTGCGTCGGAGGAAAAGCTGATTCCCGATACTTACATGCCTGATCGGGACAGTGAACCGGATGTCGATAGCGGCGAGGCGGTATGGATTGTATCTAGCGGACCTGATGAACCGGGTAAGCCCATATTAACCGCAGCGCTTGGCGCCATAGGTGCAGCCAAAACGAGCATCTGCATGTCTACGCCTTATTTTATTCCGGATGAGAGCTTGCTTGCTGCGATCTGCACAGCTGCACGAAGCGGAATCGATGTCCGCCTTATCATTCCTGGAACAGCGGATACCCAGCTTGTGCTGTGGGCGACGCTCTCTTACGTGGAACGTTTGCTGGAAGCCGGAGTACAGGTCTACCGCTATCAAAAAGGCTTTATTCACGCCAAGGTGCTGCTTGTCGACCGGATGATTGCATCGGTGGGTACGGCGAATATGGATATGCGCAGTCTCCACAGCAATTTCGAGCAAAATGCGCTGCTGTTCGGAGAATCGACCATCGACAGGCTCTATCGCGATTTTGAGCAGGATGTGAAGGATAGCGTGCAGCTAAAGCTTGAAAGCTTTAAAGAGCGATCAGGCAGGCAAAAACGGAAGGAAGCGTTCGCCCGATTGCTTTCCCCACTCTTATAAGAAAACGGCAGATCCCAGGATCAATTCATCTCGGGAACGGCCGTTTTTTTTATTGGCGTTTGCCGCCTATGAAATCGAGCAGCCGGTCGAGGGGCTGGGGAGAAACGCTGTCGATCAAATCTCCTTTCAGCTGCAATCTTTCGCCGATATTCAGCAGATGAAAGTCGGAAGGCCGATAAAGGCCGCTTTTTACCTCGTCCCATAACAGAGGAGTCGATACGGGAGCACCCGGTCTTGCTCTTGGCGTATAGGGAGCGGCGATTGTTTTGCCTGCATAGTGCTGCAAATAATCGACATAGATCAGGTCGCCCCTATTTTTTTTCAGCCGTTCTATTGTGAATAGTTGGGGATGGGCGCCCGCCAAATATTCGCCGATGAACTGCCCTAAAATACGAAGTCGATCGAAGGTTAAGCGACCCTGCTCGATAGGCACGATAATTTGAACGCCGGTCGCTCCGGACGTTTTCGGAATCGAATCGACGCCAAGCGAATGAAGCAGATCGCCGACAAGTCCCGCAGCTTCCATAATGCGCGGCTCCTCCTGCAGCGAGGGATCGAGGTCAAGCACCCATTCGGTCGGATGCTCCGGCTCGCCGATCCGGTCGAACGAAGCATGGAATTCGAGACAGGCTAGATTGCCCAGCCAAAGCAAGGTCGGCACATCCTCAAGCCGCACATAATCGATATCGCCGAGAGTGGCTACGGAGACGAAGTCGGGCGCAGGAGAAGGGCAATTTTTTTGATAAAACGATTTGCCTGAGATACCGTTTGGATAGCGAATCGTCGTCAAGTACCGGTTCCGGCAATGCTTCAACAGAAACGGAGCCAGTACTGCCAGCTTTTCTAAGTACACGAGTTTCGTGATGCCCTGCTCGGGCCAAAGTAGCTTGTCTGGATTGGATACGGCGATTTCATGGCCGTCGCAAGTGACGACAGCTTGTCTGGTGGAGCTCATCGGGGTCTCCCGGCCGTACGGGGAGCGGAGCTTCCTTTTTCGGTGTTCTGTGTGGAGGGCGAGCCGAAAGAGACAAGCTTTGGATGGCGAAGCAGTCCGGCCGATGTGATTTCGAGACCAGTCACCCGGCAAGCCATTGGAGCGGGCAGCCAAACGATTTCCTCGCCTTTCAAATCGGCGGGCAGCATATCGAATGGCATGGGCCACAACGGTATGGCATCAGGTTCGCCGAAACGGAGCATCGTCCCAATGGCGTCACGCATCGCCTCGGTGAGACCGAGCGAGACGCTTCCAAAGTAACGCCCGTCTTCATTTGCCATCACGAAGCTTGCGGCACGCCCGTCGCGCCGTTTGACGCCTACAATGCCGACGTCAAGCACGAGCGCGGTCTTCTTTTTCAGCCAGTCGTCATGCTTTTTGTCCGGCTTATAAGGGCTGCTTAAACGTTTGCTCACAATGCCTTCCCAACGCATGCTACGGACCCAGTCCCATAATGCTTCGCCATCCGTATAGACGGCGGTGGTAAGCAACTCGCGGCCGCCGATTGGTGCTATTTTCGCTTGCAGACGATCATGGCGTTCACTGAACGGAAGACTGCGCAAATCATGGCCGTTCTCGTACAGCAGGTCGAACAGTACGTAAAAAATCCGCCCCTGCACGCTTCGATAGTCTGGCTCCGCTTTTCCAACCTCGTTAAGGCTAACGTGTTCCGAAAGTAGCACATGTTCGGCATCGGTCTCCGCTTCCGTTTGCTTCTCGAGATCAAGCCCGGTCTGAATGTTCGAAGGCTCGCCGTATGGCAAGGAAGAAGAAGATGCGTTTACTCCGCTTCGCTCCCGTTGCAGCACTTTCTGGAAGCTGGGCTTAGCCCCGTCCCAATAAATAACCTCTCCATCCAGCACGCATTCACTAAGGTAAGCGGCATGTCCGGATAAGGCGCGAAGGACTTCGGGATAAACGTCGTTTTTAGGCAGCAGCTTCCGGGAGTAGAGCTGCACGTTTCCGCTAGCGCTGATATCGGCGAGTATTCTTACACCGTCCCACTTCAATTGATAGGCCCATTCGCTGGCGGCCGGAATGCGGCCATTAGTTATCGGAGCCATCGGTGAGCCGCCAAGACGTTCGATAAAAGACAGATCCTTCTCCGCGCTCGCGGCCATTACGATACCGTCTCTTTCTTCTCTTTGGATGATCTAGGCTTGCGCGGCTTCGGCAGCTTAGGCTCGGTGCCGTCTGCAGCTGTTGTATTGGCGGCCGCCTGCGTCGTCGTCGCGGCAGGCTTTTCCCCAGCTCCCGTATCGAGTCCCGCAGTGCCGCCCGGCGGCAGCTTGGCCGCTTCCAGACTGGCTTGCAGCGCGGCCATCAGGTCGATCACATTGGTTTGCTCTTGCTGAGGTGCTATACGAATCTCTTCGCCCGCCACTTTGCGGTTAATAAGGTCGATCATTTGGCTCCGGTACTCGTCTTCGTATTTGGTCGGTTCAAATGGCGTGGATAGCTGTTCAATAAGCAGCTTGGCCATCGTCAATTCCTTGTCATTTGCTTCCGAAGGCTTCGGCAGTCCAGGAACCTGTTCAATCGAACGAATTTCGTCAGGATAAAAGATCGTTTCCATCGCTAGGCAGTTATCGATGACGCGTATCGCTGCCAGGCTGCTTTTGGAGCGGATGGATATTTTGGCGATACCGATTTTTCCGGTTTGGTTCATGGCCTGAAGCAGCAGATTATAGGCGTTTCCACCGGCTTGATCTGGCGATAAATAATACGTTTTCTGAAAATAGATCGGATCGATTTCCTCCAAAGCGACAAAATCGAGAATTTGAATCGTCCTCGACTTTTCCCCGGCAAGCTGGTCGAGCTCTTCTTTTTCAAACAAGACGAAATGGCCTTTGTCGTATTCATAGCCTTTCACGATGTCATCCCATTCCGCCTCGACATCGCAGTTTGGGCAGCGGCGAACGTAAGCGATCGGGCCGCCGCAGGTCCGATGAAGCATGCGCAGCGAAATATCTTTGTCCTCCGTAGCTGAAAACATTTTAACCGGAACGTGCACCAGCCCGAAGCTGATCGCTCCTTTCCAGACGGTATGCATCTGAAATCATCCTCTCCGTTTCGTTATGTTTCTTGTTTTTCGAACGATGTCTCATGGTACTTAGTGTTGCCGGAATGAATGAAATCCAGTCTTTACGGGCATATTTTGCTGGAGCGCACCACGAGAAAGGACGGAGGAGGAAACAAGAAATGAGCGATTCGAATAAACGCACCGACTGTAACGGCGATAATTGCAACGAGGGCCGCGACGATTATTTTATGGATATCGATCGTATGGTCAACGAAGGATTGGGAGGCGGGCAAGTAACGTTGCATAACGGCCTAATCGAGGAAACAACTACCGATACGATGGATTTGGACCGCAAAAATCCAGACAGCATCGAGCTGGAGTAGAAGGGAGACGTTCGAAGATGGACGCACAGCGAGCAAAGCAGATTTACGATTCTGAGACAACGATTGGCGTTTCGCTGGATGGCGAGAAAGCGGTCTGGATTGAGAACGTGGACGTCGAGAACGGCATGGCGACGGTGCAGGTCGGCTCTGATCCGCTCAATACACATACGGTGTCAGTGGACCGTCTTAAGGAAGACTAACGACAAAGAGAGAGTGGTCTTTTCGCGAGCATCTCTCGGCACACGTAATGGCACTGAAGACACCGTGAGTCAGGGCGCAGCACGATGACGGTGTCGGCGATTGCACACGAGTGAATATGAAAAGCCTGTTTCCCATACGGCGCATGCAAGGACAATGCGCCAAACGGAGAAACAGGCTTTTCTTTGTGTGCAAGCTCATCCGCCGAAAGCTTCGCGAAAAGCTTGGCGCAGCCGGTCACCGTCGACTTCCCAGAGCGCGGCGATTTCCTCGCTTACATTTTCGTCCCACCAATCGGCAAGAACTTTGCGGTTGCTTTCGTGCTCGGCAATCCATACCAAATTTAGAATGACCTTCTTGAAGTAGATTGCTTCCGCTTGTTCAAGCTTTTCCTCGGGAACCCATACCTTCATTCGTTTAACCGTACGGTACAGCTCGTTGCTGCAGGCTCGCCTTATTTTACGCGCGGTCGGCAGGCCCGAAGCGTGTTTTTGTGCGGATTGTTTCATGTTTTTGAGTCTCCTCCAAAGTTTTGCATAGCAAAACTTACTTCGAAAGCATGCGCTTAATTTTTTGCGAAGCAAAAAATTGCTTCGGAAGCATAAACTCAAAAGTTTTGCGCAGTAAAACTTACTTCGAAAGCATACGCTTAAGTTTTTTCGGTTCTTCATCAAAATCAGTTCTTGACGGCAAAGAAGAGAGTAGCGAAGGGTCAGAGGGATTCTGGAGAAACGGCAGTGGTCGCTTTTAAAGCATGATTCCTACCTCAAACCTCAATAAAATAAAGGAATCAGGCTTTAATGGCGATCGGAAGAACCCTCTGACCCGCAGCGCTTCCACTCACTTATAGTCAAGCACTGATTCCGGTTTTGATCCCAAAACTGCCTCGAATGCAGCAGCTTCCTCTATCCATATGTATGCGCCCGCACAGGCGGCGGTCACACAGCGCCGAACCAACGGTACAACTACGGCGCTGCTGCCCGCTTCTTTTTCCGAATACCGCTAATGGCCAAGCCATATATATCTTTAGTACAAGGTGATAGCTCATTTAAGGTCTAATATGGTAGAATACAGGCGGGAATACCTGATCGCGGAGAAAGGTTGAGGACATTGTGATGGATTTCATTTCAAATTTGCTGCACCAGTTGCTGTTGTGGATCGAGAGTCTCGGTTACTTCGGCATTCTTATCGGATTGATGATTGAGGTCATTCCAAGCGAGATTGTTCTAGGCTACGGCGGTTATCTAGTCTCGAAAGGCGACATTTCCTACATAGGAGCCGTTATATTCGGCACGATCGGAGCGGTGGGGCAAAACTGGATCTTGTATGCATTTGGCAGATTTGGAGGCCGCCCGCTTGTCGAAAAGTACGGCAAGTACATCAAGATCAAGCCAAAGCATGTGGATACCGCTGAAAATTGGTTTAACAAATATGGAGCTGGCATCGTATTTACAGCTCGATTCGTGCCAGTTATGCGGCAGGTTATTTCCATTCCGGCTGGAATGGCGAAAATGCCTTTCGGCTTGTTTACGCTGCTAACCGCGCTTGCTTCGCTGCCGTGGTCGCTTTTGTTCGTTTATTTGGGCATGTCTTTGGGCGACCAATGGGAGAAGATTGATGAGAAGGCGGGAGCATATGTGCAACCAGCGATTCTAATCGCCATCGCGCTGCTTATCGTTTATCTCGTATTCAAATTTGTGCGTTCGCGCGGCAAATCGGTATAATAAAAGAATAGGCACAGCTATCCATAACATCGATTTAACGGAGGATGAGAATATGAGCAAAAGCATTGCAAATAAATTGGGAACAGGTATCTCGCCCAAGCAGTTTATAGACGGCATGACCAAAAATCAGGATACGTTTCTGGGCTGGTATAACGGCTTCGAATGGCAAAGCGCCGAAGATCAAACCTACTTCGAATCGTTAAAAGGCCGCGACGATTTGCTCGTCAGCATTCTGATGGCCGATTGGTGCGGCGACGTCGTTCGCAACATTCCAGTCGTATTCCGCGCGCTGGAAGCGGCGGGAGTCGTGCCAAACGTACTCATTATGGAAGAGAACCTCGATACGATGGACGAGTTCTTGACGATGGGCGGACGTTCCGTTCCTGTCGTGATTTGGACAAATAAAGAAGGAACAGTACTCGGCACGTGGGGACCACGTCCCGTATACGTACAGGAGCCGATGGTCGCTTTCAAAAAGGCGAACCCTGATCGTGAGGCTGCAGATTATCAAGATAATTTGAAAGCGACTCGCGAGGAAATTATGAGACGTTACGGCGAAGGTACGGGCTATCAAGCGCTTATTACGAAAGAGCTGCGCGAGCTCGTCCAATCGTTTAACTAAGCGGACGGGGGCGAATCGAACGATATGCGCATCGAATCATTTGCACTCGGACCTTTGCAGACCAATGCTTACTTATTAACTAAGACCGTCGACGGCGGCGGGGAGATCGGCATCGTTATCGATCCCGGCATGCAGCCGAAACGACTGCTCGATCGGATCAAGGACGTGAAGGTCGAAGCGATTTTGCTCACCCATGCTCATTTCGATCATATGGGCGGCGTGGACGAGGTACGGAAGGCAGCCGGATGTCCGGTCTATATCCACGACTTGGAGGCCGATTGGCTTACCGATCCGAAGAAGAACGGTTCGGCCCGCTGGCCCGACGCGACGCCTCCGTTGACAGCGGAGCCTGCGGAATATGCGCTGGATGAAGGCATGAAGCTCGAACTGATCGGCGAGACGTTTAAGGTCATGCATACGCCGGGCCATTCGCCGGGCAGCGTCAGCTTCCTGCTCGGCAACGATTTGTTTTCCGGCGATGTGCTGTTCAAGCAATCGGTAGGCCGGACGGATCTGCCTGGCGGCCGAGAACGCGACCTGTACGACTCAATTCAAACGAAGCTGTATACACTGCCGGACGAAGTGACAGTCTATCCTGGTCACGGTCCGCGAACGACGATTGGGTACGAGAAAGCGAACAATCCGTACACGAGATAAATAAACATGAGCCGGTTCTCCCAGTGAAGGAGAGCCGGTTTTTTAGTAACGCTTCCGGCTAGACACTAGGTCGTATGGAAAAGTAGCTGTGAATTTGAGACAATGAAGGAGAGCAATTCGATTCTTTTTTCACTAAATCGAACGAAGGACGGTGCAGGCCAGTTGGCGGGAACGACGACAAAACAGAGCGAGGCGGCGGAAACAGCCTCCGGCAAATCAGTAAGAACGGCGGAGCAAATCACGGCCGAAAACGAGCGGATCATAAAAGAGGTGGCCCAGTCGCTTACTTTGCCGCTTACGAAAGTAAAAGCGGCGGTATCGCTGCTCGATGAAGGAAATACAATTCCTTTTATCGCCCGCTATCGGAAGGAAATGACCGGAGAGCTGGACGAAAACGAGCTGCGGAATATTGAAGAGCGTCTGCAATATATGCGCAATCTGGAAGAGCGGAAGCGTGAGGTCATTCGCTTGATCGATGAGCAGGGCAAGTTGTCGCCAGAGCTGCAGGGACTGATCGAGGCGGCGGGAAAGCTGCAGGAAGTTGAGGATTTATATCGTCCCTATAGGCAAAAGCGAAAGACTCGTGCAAGTGTAGCAAAAGAAAGAGGCCTGGAGCCATTGGCAGACTGGGTCTGGTCGCAGCCTAAGCAGGGCGCTCCGCTTAAGGAAGCGGAGCGATACGTCGATCCCGATAAAGGGGTAGGAACGGCTGAGGAGGCGCTTCAGGGCGCAATGGACATTTTGGCTGAAAATACGGCCGACGAGGCCGCTGTCCGGGCTTGGGTGCGGAAATTTACATTCGATCACGGTTTGCTGCGGACGGAAGCCAAGGATTCTTCCGCAGAATCCGTGTATGAAATTTACTATAGCTACGAAGAGCCGATTCGCAAGCTGCCTCCTCATCGCATTCTCGCGATTAATCGCGGAGAGCGGGAGGATGTGCTGCGCGTAAGCTTTCAGCTGGACGCAGGACGCATCCACGATTATATGAAGCGGAGAACGCTCCGTACGCACACGGCTGAAGCCGTGAAAGAGGTATTGATTGCGGTAATCGAGGATGCTTACAAACGGCTCATTTCGCCGTCGATCGAACGCGAGGTAAGAGGCGAGCTGACAGAGAAAGCGGAAGAACATGCGATCTCGATATTCTCCGAAAACTTACGGAATTTGCTGCTCCAGCCGCCCGTTGGCGGGCATGTTGTGCTTGGCGTCGATCCCGCTTATCGGACAGGCTGCAAGCTGGCGGTAGTAGATGACACCGGCAAGCTGCTGGAAGTGGCAGTGTCCTATCCAACTCCGCCGAATAATAAAGTAAAGGAAGCGGAGCAGCTCATTAACGGCCTGATCGACAAATATGGCGTCGGGTTGATCGTAATCGGCAACGGAACCGCGTCTCGCGAAACGGAGCAATTTATCGCCTCGTTGATCGGCAAACGGAAAGCGAATGGACAGACGGACCAGAAATATATCATTGTCAGCGAAGCGGGCGCCAGCGTCTATTCCGCTTCGAAGCTGGCGGCCGAAGAGTTTCCTAAGCTTGACGTAGCGGAGCGAAGCGCTGTGTCGATTGCGCGGAGATTGCAAGACCCGCTCGCAGAGCTGGTGAAGATCGAGCCGAAGGCGATCGGCGTCGGACAATATCAGCATGACGTCAGTCAGAAAAGGCTCGACGAAAGTCTGGGCGGCGTCGTTGAGTCGGCCGTTAACCATGTCGGCGTAGACGTCAATACCGCATCCGCCTCGCTGCTATCATACGTAGCGGGCGTGAATGCGACAATAGCCAAAAATATTGTAAAATATCGCGAGGAAAACGGCCGTTTCGTTAAACGCGGGCAGCTGCAAAAGGTTCCGCGTCTCGGAGCGAAGTCATACGAGCAATGCATCGGATTTTTGCGTATTCCGGATGCGGGCAATCCGCTCGACCGGACCCCGATCCATCCGGAGTCTTATGGCATTGTAGACAAGCTGTTTGCAGAGCTTGGGCAAAAGCCGGAGCATGTCGGCACAGACGGACTGAAAGAGGCGCTGGCAGGTGTAGACACGGCTGCTTTGGCCCCTCGCCTCGGCGTCGGCGTACCAACGCTGAAGGATATTATAGACAGCCTGCTTCGTCCGGGACGTGATCCGCGGGAGGAGCTGCCGGCGCCGATTTTCCACACAGATGTGCTCAATATTGAAGATTTGACGCCTGGCATGGAGCTGCAGGGCACTGTGCGCAACGTTATAGATTTCGGCGCCTTCATCGATATCGGCATTAAGAACGACGGTTTGGTTCATATTTCGCAAATGAGCGACAAATTCGTCAAGCATCCGATGGACGTTGTATCGGTCGGTGACACCGTTACCGTCTGGGTATTGAATGTCGACCTGAAAAAAGGAAGAGTCGGCTTAACGATGCGTAAACAACAGCAGTAACCGGTAATGGGCTTGCCGCTTTAGCGGCAAGCCCATTATAATGAAGAGGACGGCAAGACGTCTGAGACAGGAGGGTAAAGGGATGCAAACGGAGAAATGCACAAGTTCGCCCAATCATAAATGGTTCGGTCTGGCGCTGCAAGCGATGGTCATTTTGGCACGCAAGCAAACCTGTATCTCCAGCGCGGAACTGGCCGTTCATCTGAAATCCGAAGCAACCCTGCTGCGGCGCATTATGGCCAAGCTGGTAAAGGAAGGGCTGCTGGATACAAGAGAAGGACGAGACGGAGGCTATCGGCTTGGGCGTCCGCCGGAAGAGATAACGTTAGCTGACGTTTATTCGGCGCTGCGTGTAGGCGACCCGTTCTGCAGCGGCGTGATTGATACGACTGGCGTTCACGAATTCGGGCAGGAGATGAAGGCTGCTTTTACCGAAATAACGGATGAAGTGGAGCGCAGAACGGTCGAGGTGCTGCAACAAGGGACAATTGCGCAGCTGGCTGAGCGGATTTGCGCGCTGAAGCGGTTGGAACGCGAGAGTGTTTAAGCGAAAAAAAAGGCAAATGAGGACGAACATCCTAATTGACAGCTCAATCGGCACACACTATACTGTATTTGAATCCATTACAGTTGATTGTTTCTTACTGTGCAGAATATAGCATAGTAATAAGCAAACTGCCAGTCTTCGAAGAAGGCTTTCAAGAAAGAACTGTATTGAATGGACCGATAAACGATAAATGGCTGCGATCCGTCTCATGAGAGAGTGAGAGCTTCATCATTTTAGTATTAACTGAGTAAAATAAAACACAGATTAGAGTGGAGGAAAACAAAATGACACAAACACAAACCGCAACATCGGTAAATCAATCGTTTCTTGACGTCCTGCAGTCCCGCCGTTCCGTTCGGCACTACGATCCAAGCTTTGTTATTTCACAAGAGGAAATTCAAGAAATATTGGAGCTGGCGACAAAATCGCCGTCTTCGTCGAACACGCAGTCTTGGCGTTTCCTAGTCGTGACCGATCCTGAATTGAAAAAGCAGCTTCAACCGATCGCCAATAATCAGCAGCAGGTGGCTGACGCTTCCGCTCTTATTATTTTGCTCGGAGATCTTGAAATGTATAATAAAGTCGAGAAAATCAATCAGCTGGCTGTCGATGCGGGCTATATGCCGGAGGATTTCGCCAAGCAGTTCACGGAAAACTCCATTAAGCTCTATACGTCGCTGCCGCGGGAAAGACTCCATGAAGTGGCTGTATTTGACTCTGGGCTTGTTGCGATGCAAATCATGCTCATCGCCAAATCGAAAGGCTACGATACAGTACCGATGGGCGGATACAACCGCATTCAGTTGAAGCAGTTTTTCAATCTGCCGGATCATTTGGAGCCAACCATCATATTGCCAATCGGTAAAGCGGCTACGGAAGGCCGTCAAACTGCGCGCCTGCCGATTGCCGACGTTACTTTCTGGAATCACATTTAAGAAAGATAGACAAAAACCCGCAGCGGCCCTTGAGGCTTCACTGCGGGTTTTTATTCATGAAAAAGTCGTTCGCTCGGAGCCCGATTCATGCTCCTCCTTCGGACTTTGTCGGTTGCGGTAAAAAAACCAGCATTCGTTCAGCAGCTTGATCTGCCTGCGATCTTTCTTCTGAAAGGCCCGCATCATCTGGTTGCACAGCCATTGCGGCATATGCATCGTCCTCCTTCCGGCAATCCATGGCGTATATTTACGATATGGAGGAGGAGGGCGAATCGTGCAGGTCCCAGAATCAGACTAAATCATCTCTTCTTCGTACCATTGCTCGAGCTGCGCTTGCAGAGCGCGGATTTCAGTCAGCAGAGCGATCAGCGGATAAGCCGACTCCTTAACGGCTGCAAAATCCTGCTCCAGTTCATTAATGTAGTCGAGCCCGGATAAAATGCGCACGGACGGATCATGCAAATCGACATTGTCGCACTCTGCGATGGCATAAGCCAATTGAGGCACGCGGTCGGCGGTCAATTTATCGATTTCTTTATGAAGGCGCAAATTGAGCGCGCTTAGCTGGTAAGCGTGGGTATCGGGCATTTCTACGAAAAAGACGCTGCTTTCATTTTTCATCAGCACATAACGCATAGTTGGCATAAGTAAGACTCCCCTCGGATTCGATCCGCAGCGCGGGCTGTACGCAGCCGTCGCCGTTCATAATTGCTTCTTGCTACTTGACAGTGTAGCGTATGATCGCTTTAAAATTCAAGTATCGGAGGCGAGAAACAAAATGAACAAAACGATGGATGACGTTATGCTGCAGCAATGGGTGGAACGGGTTTCCCTGGAATCGTTCGGCCTACCCTTCAAACACCGGGCAACATTTAACGGCAGATTAAAGGCGACGGGCGGAAGATATTTTTTGAAATCTCATAATATCGAAATTAGTCCGCATCAATTATCCGTGTTCGGAGTGGAGGAGACGGAAAAAATAATTAAGCATGAGCTTTGTCATTATCATCTTCATATAATGAAAAAAGGGTACCGGCATCGGGATGACGATTTCAAGCGTCTGCTTGCGATGGTCGGGGGTTCACGGTTTTGCAGCACGTTGCCGGAGCGCTCCGTGCGGCAGCCTGAGCCGTTTCGGTACAAGCTCGTATGCCGCGATTGCGGCATGGAATATATGCGTCGTAGAAGGATAAATCCAGCCCGTTATGCGTGCGGAAAATGCCGCGGAAAATTATTTATAAAAACGCTTGACCTAACAAAAAAACCGTGATATATTATTACTTGTCGCCGCTGCTGAACGGCAACGACGAAGAGAACTAAATAATTAGCACATATTCCCTGATAGCTCAGTTGGTAGAGCACTCGACTGTTAATCGAGTTGTCACAGGTTCGAGTCCTGTTCGGGGAGCCATGGAGAGATACCCAAGTGGCTCAAGGGGACCCTCTGCTAAGGGGTTAGACTGCGTAAGTGGTGCGAGGGTTCGAATCCCTCTCTCTCCGCCACATTATTACCAAGTGATTGTAACGGAAGGGCCGTTCAATAACAGCTCTTTTTTTTACGCCTTGTACAGGAATGAAACGGTTGATTTCGTTGAATAAATGAAGTTGATTGAAAAAAGACTTGCACAAGCGATAAGAAAGTGTTACAATAACGAACGTTGCTTGAGAGAAGAGCAAGTAAGAAGTTAATATGGCCCGTTGGTCAAGGGGTTAAGACACCTCCCTTTCACGGAGGTAACAGGGGTTCGAATCCCCTACGGGTCACCATCTACCTAATGTAAGCGAAACAGCTCTCGGTGAGTTGGTTTACATTCATGAGAGCCATTAGCTCAGTTGGTAGAGCACCTGACTTTTAATCAGGGTGTCGAAGGTTCGAGTCCTTCATGGCTCACCATTTTTACTAAAGATTTTCCCTTATATGTGCGGTAGTGGTGGAATGGCAGACACGCTATCTTGAGGGGGTAGTGGGTGTACGCCCGTGGAGGTTCGAGTCCTCTCTACCGCATACAATGAAAAGTCCTTGCGTAGCAAGGGCTTTTTGCTTTTTAGTTTATTTCTCCGAATTATAGTCATCTATTTTCACTTTTTAGAAAGCTTATTAACGAAATAAATGAATCCCAGCACAATCCCCAAAATAATTATTTTCTCAACCATGTTTTTCCAATGAAGCGAGTCGCCTTTTTCATTCATGTTAAGAAAAAACGTAACTACAAGAATGATTGGCGCATAAAGGAATAATTTTCTCATCGTAGGTAACCTCAGTTTTTTACTTAATCGAAGCTTTCATTTTGTCAAAGCTTTCTTTAAAGCTCGGGTCTGTATTATCAGAGTTAAACACCCAAGCGATTTTGTTTTCGAGGAAAAAGACGATTCGTTCCAGCCCGTTGCTGTTCTTAAGCAGGACGACCGTTCCCTTTTCGCCATCCTTGACATATTCGGACGAACCTACTACCGCAGGATCATCAAATGGCTTGACACCCGCATCGGAAGATACGCCTAGACTGAAGATCATTTGGACGTCGGGATGGATGCGTTCCTTCACAAACTTCGCCTTCGCCTCTTCGTCCGAACCGTTGTAGTAGATTGTCATGAACTCAAGGGCCGTTTGCTCCGCTGCTTTTGCATCGCTTTGTCCCGGCTTGGAAGTGCCATTATGACTGCAAGCGGATAGGAAAAGCAACAGGAGGAAAGCCCAAATCAATGATTTTCTCATGAAGCAGAACCCCTTTTCTGTTTCTATATAAGGGCTCAAACTAAAATCAGTGCTTGACGGAAAAGGAGAAAAAGCGGAGGGGCAGAGGGATTCTGGAGAAACGAAAGTGGTCGCTTTTAAAGCCAGATTCCTACCACAAACCTCTACCAATTAAAAGGAATCAGGCTTTAATGGCGATCGGAAGAACCCTCTGACCTGCAGCGCTTCCCGCTCACTTGGAGTCAAGAGCTGATTTCAGTTTTGATCCTATAAAAGAAATAATTGTAATTTTATAGACGCAGATAGAGCAGAAAAGTTACGAAGAACGACAAAGCCTCCCCCTGCATAAAAGCTGGGGGAGGCTTTGAGACATTCGGCTAGCCTAGCAAAGCGTTCATAAGAAACCAAACGGCGATCACAACGATCGTCAAGCTGGAGAGTACAGATAACAGCTTGAAAAACCAGTACAGCTTACCGTCGGCATCGCGCTTGCTCATAGCATCCAAGCTCCGAAAGGCTCCGGTGTCAGACGTATGTCATCGATGCGGACTCGCACGACGGCGGACGGCGTTTCGATGGTAACGACATCGCCCTTCTCGGCAAGCAGCAACGTCATGCCGACCGGAGACAGAAACGAAATTTGATTGTCATCGGCGTTTGCCAAATTGGGCAGCTCGATAACGAAGCGTTCTTTCCCCATGTCGGGCAAATAAGAAAGCGTAACTTCGCTGCCGACCCAAACCCTTTGATGGAGCGCCGTGTCGTCTTCAACTGTTTGCAGCAATTTGTCGACGGTCACTGCATATTCGGATAAATAATGGCTGATATCGATTCTTTTTTTACCATATACGGGAAAATACTCATCGAGAAATTTCTTTTTTTCCTCGCCAAACAAGACAAGCTGGCTTTCGAGTCGGGCTCGCAGCGTCGATTCCGGCAAACTACGGTTCATAGTAGATTTCACCCCCGGCGCGTTGTCGGTCACGGCTGTTTGCGTTGGTCGCTTTGATTGAGCAAAGTAGCATGACAAATCCCTCCTAATAGTAATAAAGACCTCTTCGAGAAGAGGTCTTGACTCTACTCTAACATACCCGTTACAGAAGAGCCAGCCTTTAAGAGGAAAAGGTCCCGCTGGCATCGGAAATAAAAGGATTGACAGTCGAGTCTACTCTCGGTAGAATAAACACATATTATCCGACAGGATTAATTGGTTATTGAATTTTACAGTTACCAGAACACTGGAGACTGCATGAATGCCGTACGCGGCCATTCATCGGTCTCCTTTTTTTATTTCCTTATAAGAAGAGAGGAAGGTGCTTAAATGAGCGAACAGGCAAACGCAAAATGGAGATTTGATACGTTGCAGGTGCATGGAGGACAGCAACCCGATCCGGAGACTGGTGCAAGAGCGGTGCCCATCTATCAGAGTACGGCGTTTGTATTTAAAAACACGGATCACGCACAAGCCGTCATCAACTTTGAGGAAGTGGGGAATACGTACTCGCGCATTGGAAATCCAACGAATGAAGTGCTGGAGCTGCGGATTGCCGCGCTCGAAGGAGGCGTTGGAGCGCTTGCAGTCAGTTCCGGCGCGGCCGCGGTCACCTTTTCGATACTGAACATAGCTGGAACAGGTGATGAGATCGTCTCTGCTTCGACTTTGTATGGGGGTACTTATAATTTATTTGACGTCACGCTGCCGAAGCTCGGCATCACGACGAAATTCGTCCATCCCGACGATCCTGAGCGATTTCGTGAAGCGATAACCGACAAGACGAAGGCACTCTTTATCGAGTCGATCGGTAATCCCGGACTCAACATTCCGGATATTCAAGCGATCGCCGATATTGCCCACGAGCATGGCATCCCGCTTATCGTGGATAACACGTTTGGCACTCCTTACCTCATTCGTCCGTTCGAGCACGACGCCGACATCGTCGTTCACTCCGCGACGAAATATATCGGCGGGCATGGCACGACAATCGGCGGTCTGATTGTAGACAGCGGACGTTTTGATTGGACGAACGGCAAGTTCCCTGAATTTACGGAGCCGGATCGAAGCTACAACGGCTTGAAATATGTAGAGAAGTTCGGCGAGCTTGCTTATATCACAAAAGCTAGAGTTCAGTATCTACGCGATATCGGCGCCTCTCTCAGCCCGTTCAATTCGTTTTTGCTGCTCCAGGGTCTAGAGACGCTGTCGCTTCGAGTGGAAAAGCATATTGCCAATGCGAAGCAGGTAGCCGAGTATTTGAACGGACATCCGGAGGTGGCGTGGGTCAATTACCCGGGACTGCCAGGGAACAAGTACTATGAGCTGGCTCAGCGCTATTTCCCTAAAGGGGCGGGTTCGATTTTCGCTTTTGGCTTGAAAGGCGGCTACGACGCAGCCAACACCTTAATCAATCATCTTAAGTTATTTTCCCATTTGGCGAATGTTGCGGATGCGAAATCGCTCGTCATTCATCCGGCTAGCACGACGCATGCGCAGTTGACCGCTGAAGCGCAAGAGAGCGCAGGACTAAGCCCTGACCTGATCCGCCTGTCGATCGGAATCGAAGATCCGCTCGATTTAATTGAAGATTTGGAACAAGCGATTCAGGCGGCCTCGGTTGCTGAAGCCGGAACAGCAGGATAAGGAGGCGGCAACAACGATGACTGTGCAGGAAGCGGCATTGGAAATTGAAACGGAGCGAAACGTCCCGGTTCCGATGCGCGACGGCGTAACGCTATTCGCCGATATATACAGGCCGAAGCAGGGTGGGCCATATCCGGTCCTCCTTATCCGAACGCCTTATAACAAAGAGGATGCGCAAACGATGAACTATGCGCATCCTTCCTGGTACGCGCGCCACGGTTATATTGTCGTGGCGCAAGACACTCGCGGCAGATGGTCGTCGGAAGGAGCGTTTTCTCCTTACGTAAACGAAGGGGAAGACGGCTTCGATACGATCGCATGGGCGGCGAAGCTGCCCGGCGCCTTGCCGAAAGTTGGCACGTACGGCTTCTCCTATGTTGGAGCGGCGCAATGGCTGGCGGCGGCGGAACGGCCGCCCGAGCTTGCCTGTATCGCGCCTGGCATGATCGGGTCCGATGCGTACCAGGGCCGTTCTTATCGGAACGGCGCCTTTGCGCTCGCGCTGTCATTATCCTGGGCGCTGTTTGTCGCTCAAGATACGGCGCTGCGGCAGAAGCGGGCAGACTGGACAGCAGAGCTGGGGGCGCATTATGCCGGGATACATAGCTTGTACCGGAGGCTGCCGCTCACAGCATTGCCGGAATCGGCAATCGAGGCTGCTCCCTTTTACCTAGAGTCTCTTCGCCACCCAGAGCGGGATTCGTACTGGGCATCCCAGTCATTAGGCTCGTTGTACAGCAGTATCCAAGTTCCGGCTCTGCATCTTGGCGGCTGGTATGACGTGTTTGTCGACGGAACGATCGACAACTTCAATGGCGTCAGGCGGGAAGGGGGATCGCCGGAGGCGAGGGAAAACCAATATTTACTGATTCAGCCATGGTTTCATATGCCTTGGTCGCAGTATGTCGGCGAGCTTGATTTCGGCAGCGAAGCAGCCAATCGGATCGACGAGCTGCAGCTCGAATGGTTTGATTACTGGCTGAAAGGAAAACGGGACGGCAATCGTTTCGCGACGCAGCCTGCCGTCAGCTATTTCGAGATGGGCAGCAACCGCTGGCGCAGCTCGGAGAGCTGGCCGATTCCGGAGACCAAACCGACGCCGTATTATTTGCGCAGCGTAAGCCGGGCCAACTCGGTGAACGGCGACGGTCATTTAAGTCCGGAACCGCCGCCAGGCACCGAGCCGGCGGATGTCTATGTATACCACCCGTCGATAGCGGTGCCTGCCCTTGGCGGACGTTCAGGCGCGGTGCCGGAGCTGACGCCGATGGGGCCGAAGAATCAGCTGCCGATCGAAGTGCGCAACGACGTGCTGGTCTACACGTCGGAACGTCTTGAGCAGGAGCTTGCCATCGCGGGCGAGGTTGAGATTGAGCTGTTCGCGGCGACGAGCGCCGAGGATACCGACTTTGTCGCCAAACTCGTCGATGTTTATCCGGACGGCCGCGCCTACAATGTCGCGGAAGGCATCATCCGCGCCAGCTTCCGGAATGGACTCGACCGGCGGGAAGCAGTGCCGAAAGGGGAGGTCGTCCGCTACCGGTTTTCGCTAGGGCCGACCGCGCACGCCTTTCTTCCGGGACACGCCGTGCGGCTTCATATTACAAGCTCGCTGTTTCCGACGTTCGACCGCAATCCGAATTCGCTCGTTCCGCTGGGAGAGGCAACCGAAGCTGATTTTGTTACGGCGACGCAGACGATTCATCATGGCAACATATATCCTTCCCGGCTCTGGCTTCCGGTGGCAGGGAGATAAAGACAGCAGGGCAGGAGGGCAGAATGAGAAAATCGTTTATTTGGTTCGATTTAGGATACACGCTCGTTTACCAGCAAAGAGAAGAAGCTTACCGCAAATATTTGCTGGAACGGGGCATCGATATCTCAATCGCAGAGATCGAGCGGGCTTATCATTTGACCGACAAATTGTTCATGAGGCAGTATCCCGGCGCTCTCTCCAAAGAGCTTACAACGTTTTACTCCTGGTATATCGGTATGCTCAATTATTCGCTTGGTGTCCGGTTCGATCTGAGCGTGCAATGTGCAAGGCTTCTTCAACTGCAGAAGGAAGGCGGACAGGGATGGAGGCCGTTTCCATTTGCAAGCTCTGCGCTTAGCGAGCTGAAGCGGAACGGCTACGGCCTCGGTCTCATTAGCAACTGGGACGAAAGCTGCCGCACGTTGCTGCGGAACATCGGATTGGAAACGTATTTTGACGAGATCGTCGTTTCCTCTGAGGTGGAGCTGGAAAAGCCGGATACGCGCATATTTGAGCACGGACTGCGTGCTGCGGACGTTCGTCCGGAGGAATGCGTGTACGTCGGAGACAATTATTATGACGATGTCGTCGGCAGCGGAAAAGCGGGCATGGATTGCTTTTTAATTAACCGGTTTGGGAGGCTCGGCATCGAGGAGCTTCAGTATGAGAAAACGATCTCGTCTGTACAGGAGCTCCCGGCGCTGCTGCTGAAGCCGGAACAACAAATTATTCGTTAAGGGGAATGGTTATGCGTATGAAGAAGAAACGGTTATCGATTGTCTCGGTCATTATAGGATTATCGCTTGTGCTGGCCGCATGCGGCGGCGGAAATGGAAACAACGGGGGGAGCGGCAGCGGAAACGCAGCGAAAGAAACGAGCTCTCCTGCGGCAGCTACGGACAAACCAGCGGAGGAAACGGGCAAAACGGAAGGCGGAAAAAAGGCGGGCGGCAGCGTTGTCGTATCGATTCCGCAAGACTTGGATTATCTGGACCCCCATCTTGCCGTTGCGGCAGGCACACAGGAAGTGCTGTTCAACGTATTTGAAGGATTGCTGAAGCCAAACGAGAAGGGCGAGCTTTATCCGGCTGTCGCTGAATCGTACGAAGCGTCGCCTGACGGTCTTACTTACACGTTCAAGCTGCGTCAGGGCGTGAAGTTTCACAACGGCAATCCGGTAACGTCGGCAGACGTGAAATTTTCCTACGACCGCCTAGCCGGTACGGCTACGGGCAAGCCGCTTTCGCCTGCCTTTGCGAGCGTCGGATCAATTGAAACGCCAGATGCTAGCACGGTCGTTATCAAGCTGAAGGAGAATAATACCTCCTTCCTCACCACGCTTACGTCGGCGATCATTCCGAACGGTTACGAGGACAGCAATAAAAATCCGATCGGCACCGGCCCGTTCAAGTTTAAGGAATATTTGCCTGGACAACGCATCAGCGTCGAGAAGTTCGCCGATTATTACGTTGCCGGCGTGCCGTCGCTCGATCAAGTCGAGTTTCGGATCATTACCGATCCGGAAGCGTCGCTCCTTGCGCTCAAGTCCGGTGAGGTCGACATTTATCCGCGAATCAGCACGGAGCGGCTGGAAGAGATTGCAGATAAGTTCCACACGCTTAGCGCTCCGCAAAACCTCGTTCAATTGCTGACCTTTAATATCGACCGGAAGCCGTTCGGCGACATTAAGGTGCGGCAAGCGATCAATTATGCTGTTAATGTCGACGAGATTATTGAAGGCGTTGCGCTTGGCAAGGGCACTAAGCTGGGCTCCAATCTAAGTCCAGTACTGGCGAAATACTATCAAGAGGGTCTGGAAGATACGTACGCTACTGATATCGAAAAAGCGAAAAGCTTGCTTGCAGAAGCCGGCTACAAGGACGGCTTCGAGACAACACTTTCCGTTCCATCGAACTATCAATTCCATGTCGATACTGCGCAAGTAATTGTCCAGCAGCTGCAAAAAATCGGCGTAAAAGTAAAAATCGAACCGGTCGAGTGGGCCGTGTGGCTCGAACGCATTTATAAAGGAAGAGATTACGAACTGACGATTATCGGGCTTGACGGCAAACTTGATCCCTATCAGATTTTGAATAAATATTTGTCTGATTCTCCGAACAACTTCTTTAACTATAAGAGCTCGGAATTCGACGCTACGCTTAAGGGAGCGGTAACGGAAGTGGACGACGCCAAACGCGTCGCGCTTTATAAACAGGCGCAGACGATCCTGACGAAGGACGCGGCCGCCGTCTATATTATGGACCCGAACTTGAATGTAGCGATCAACAAGAAGCTCGACGGCTACAAGCAATATCCGCTCTACGTGCAGGATTTGTCGACCGTCTACTTCGTTCAATAAGAAAGCGAAGGAGCGGCGAAAATGAATTACTATGCCAGGCGTCTGCTGACGTTGCTGCTGACGGTTCTGTTCGTTGTCGTACTGACGTTCGCCGCTTTCCGCATCATTCCGGGCAATCCGGCGCTGACGATTCTCGGAACGGAAGCGTCGGAGGAGCAAATTGCGCTGCTTGAGGCGAAGCTCGGCACCGACCGGCCGCTTGGCGTTCAGTTCGCGGACTGGCTGAAAGGTGCGGCGGTGCTCGATTTTGGCGACTCGCTGCGATTTTCCGAGCCGGTGACGAAGCTGATGAAGGACCGGTTTCCAGTTACGCTTAGCCTGTCTCTTCTAGCGCTAGTGATTACGCTGGTTGTCGCGGTGCCGCTTGGTATCGCGGCCGCCCGTGCCAAAGGGAAGGCCGCCGATCTGCTGATCTCGATCGGCACGCAATTCGGCTTGGCCATTCCGTCGTTCTGGATGGGCATTGCGCTCATATTGGTGTTCGGCCTTGCGCTGCGCTGGTTTTCGGTCAGTACTTATGTGCCTTTCGCGGAAAATCCGCTGCTTTCGCTGAAATCGTTGCTGCTGCCTGCCGTTGCGCTGGCGATTCCGCAAATTGCGATTGTTGTCCGCTATTTGCGCACGACGATGCTGGAGCAATTGCAGCTCGATTACGTTCGTACGGCAAAGAGTAAAGGATTGCGGGAGAGGACGGTGCTTTTCCGCCATGTGCTCCGCAACGCTTTACTGCCGGTCGTGACGGTTGTCGGCATCAACTTTGGCGAGCTGCTGGCCGGCAGTCTCGTCGTCGAACAAGTGTTTACGCTGCCAGGGTTCGGCAGCCTGCTTATAACCGCGATCGGCAATCGCGATTATCCGCTTGTGCAAGGGATGATCATTGTCATCGCTTTTATTGTTGTAACCGTAAACTTCCTAGTCGATCTGTCTTACCGGTTGTTAGACCCGAAAATTCGAATGAAATAGGAGCGGGCGAGAGATGAGAAAAAAAGCGAGCTTCAGCCTGCTGCTCGGACTGGCGTTCGTGACGCTGCTGCTGGCGGTCATGCTGGTCAGCCTGTTTTATACCCCTTATGAACCAAATGAAATGAACGTAACCGAAAGACTTCGGCCGCCGGGCTTCGACCATCTGCTCGGAACCGACAATTTCGGCAGAGATGTGCTCAGCCGGATTATGGTGGGTGCGCAGACCGCCTTTCTAGTCGGCCTATCGTCTACCGCAATCGGGCTCACGCTCGGTTTTCTTGTTGGCGCAACGGCCGGTTATTTGGGCAAATGGGCCGACGAGCTGCTGATGCGCGGCGTCGACGGACTGCTAGCCTTTCCCGGCATCTTGCTTGCGCTGCTGCTCGTTTCGATCTTCAAGCCAAGCTTGTCGCAGACGATTTTGGCGATCGGTATTTTGTCGGTGCCGTCTTTCGCCCGCGTTATTCGAAGCGGGGTGCTGCAGCAGAAGGAATCGGAGTACGTGAAGGCGGCTAGGGGAATCGGGGCGAGTCATTGGCATATTATCGCTAAGCAAATTTTGCCCAACATCGCTTCTGCGATCTTGACGACTGCGGCGCTCAGCTTTTCCGCGGCAATATTGATCGAGGCAGCGCTCAGCTATCTCGGTCTAGGCGTCCAGCCGCCCGATCCGAGCTGGGGCCGAATGCTGAACGAAGCGCAGAGCTACTTGAACAAAGCGCCTTGGTTTACGCTTGCGCCGGGCGCGCTCATTACGCTCACGGTGCTCGGTTTCAATTTGTTAAGCGACGGCGTTCGAGATTTGAGGGATACGAGACAATGAGGCTTTCACGTACCCTGTCGTCTGTCTATGGAGGTGAAAAAAGATGAAGACGCCCAATCGCCGGCAAGAGCACTTGACGCCGCCGCTGCTGGACATCCGCGATTTGCGCGTCGAGCTGCAGTTGTCTCGCAAGACGAGCGCCGCCGTGCTGGACGGCGTTTCGCTGTCCGTCGGGCAGGGCCAGGCGGTCGGTATCGTAGGAGAATCCGGCAGCGGCAAAAGCGTACTGGCGCTGTCGCTGCTCGGACTGCTGCCCGGGGCTATGAAGTTGACGGGCGGTGAAATCCTTTATAAGGAGCGCCATCCGCTGCACCGGTTGAAGGAGAAGAACATAAGGCCGTTTCGCGGCCGTGATATCGCGATGATTTTTCAAGATCCGCTCAGTTCCTTGAACAATGGGTTGACGATCGGTATCCAAGCGACGGAAATGCTTCGGCTCCATCTTGGCCTTTCGAGAGAGGAAGCGGAAGAGCGGGCAATAGCGTTGTTTCGACGCGTCGGCTTGCCGCGGCCGGAGGCGCTGCTGAAGGAATATCCCCATCAGCTGTCTGGCGGGATGCGCCAGCGTATAATGATTGCCATTGCGCTTAGCTGCCATCCGGGCCTGTTGATCGCCGACGAGCCGACGACTGCGCTGGACGTGACGATTCAGGCGCAAATTTTGGATTTGCTGCGGCAAATTCGCGAGGAGAACGATACGGCAATTATGCTCGTTTCTCATGATTTGGGCGTTATTGCCGACGTTTGTGAGCGTATTGCGGTCATGTACGCAGGACAAATCGTGGAGGAAGGACCGACTGAAACGCTGCTATCGGAGCCTCGTCATCCTTATACAATCGGGCTGCTGCAGTCCATCCCGACGCCTTCCATGAAGCGGCAAAAGCTGTTCTCTATTCCAGGAACGGTGCCAGCGCTCTCCGAAAGGCAAACGGCCGGCTGCTTGTTTGCGTCCAGATGCAGCTACGCCGAGTCTAGATGCTTTGCCGAGCGGCCGTCTCTGTATGCATCGTCGTCTCGCCATGCGGCGCGATGCTTTTTGCTGGAGCGGGAAGGAGGGATCCGCCATGCGGACGCCGTCGGCGGCTGAGCCGCTTGTCGAACTGCTCGATATTCGCAAGCATTATGGCAAGAACGGCTTTGGGAGCGGACGCGAAGAGAAGGCAGTGAGGGCCGTAGACGGCGTTACGCTTCAGATTCGTCCGGGTGAAACGCTTGGGCTGGTCGGGGAGAGCGGTTGCGGCAAGTCGACGGTTGGCCAAATCGCGGCGCAGCTGCTGGAGCCGACCGATGGGAGTATTCACTATCGTCATACGCCGATTGGCCGAGAAGCCCGCCAAACCCTCAGGCGACAAATTCAATACGTGTTCCAAGATCCTTATACTTCACTTAATCCGCGTCATACAATCGGTCAAATCTTAGAGCAGCCGCTAGCGATCAACCGGCTGGGCGGAAGCAGCAAGGAACGAAAGCAGCTGGTACTGGAGATGCTCGAAAAAATCGGGCTGGAGCCCCGTTATGCGGACAGCTATGCTCATCAGCTTAGCGGCGGCCAGCGGCAGCGCGTCGGAATAGCCAGAGCGCTCATGCTGAACCCGTCGTTTATCGTGCTTGATGAGCCGGTTTCGGCGCTGGACGTCTCCGTTCAGGCACAAATTCTCAACCTGCTGAAAGAGCTGCAGGAGGAGCTTTCATTAACCTATTTGTTCATTTCGCATGATCTGAAGGTTGTTCATTATATGAGCGACCGGGTTGCTGTCATGTATCTGGGCCGAATAGTCGAGTTGGCTGATGTGGAACAGCTGTACGAGCAGCCGCTCCATCCGTACACGCAGGCGTTAGTTTCAGCGATTCCTCAAGGCTTCCGCAAGGAGAAGCAGCAGCGAATCGTGCTGCAGGGCGAATTGCCGTCCTCAAGCGAGAGACTGACGGGCTGTCCGTTTCGCACCCGCTGCGCGCATGCCTTTGAGCGGTGCGCTGCGGAAGCGCCAAAGCTGTCCGCTTTCGCGGAAGATCATTACGTCAGCTGCCATCTCTATTCATAGAATAAAGGGCCGTGATTCGCCGTCTAACGGGGGAGTCGCGGCCTTCTTTCTTACCCAGTGAGCGAGGTGTATAATATAATAAGAAGTGAAATAATTGACGAAGTAGATAATTGCGGGATGACGCGGTTTTATCGTGACGCGCTGGCTCCCGCTTTTTTAAATAAGGAAAGAGGGTTCGAACGGGATGTCTCGTGAAATTCGCGCAAACGAGCTGGCCGCGCTTAAAGATATTGTAGAAACGCTGAATACGTCAAACGATTTGGATCTGATTTTGAACAGCGCGCTTGCCAAATTGCTCGAAGTGACCGGCTTTACAACGGGCTGGATTTTTTTATTGAACACGGAAGAAAATGGTCAGGGAAATAACTGCGTTGCGTCACGAAACCTGCCTGAGGCGCTGCAAGCCGGCGATTGGGCAGTGATGGCCGGCAATGATTGCTGGTGTGTCGATGAGTATCGGAACAGCAGGCTGGAGCACGCAGTGAATATAATCGAGTGCAGAAGAATTCAATTTGCGGTTACGCATCGTCTCGGCAGTACGGAAGGCGTTACGCATCATGCGACGGTGCCTCTGTCGGCGGGCAGCGACCGTTTCGGTTTGCTGAACGTGGCGGCTGCGGGCAAGACTTGGTTTGACGAAGATGAACTGGCGTTGCTGCAAGCGGTCGCTTTCCAGATCGGAACGGCGGTGAAGCGAATTCTGCTCTATCAGGCGCAGGAGCGGCATGCCATGTTGTACGCGAGGCTGGGCGACGTTATCCAACGGATCAATGCCATTCAGGACAGTCATCAGCTCCCGCTGCAATCAGTGAAGCTAATTGGCGATGCGTTTGATTGGCCATTTGTCTCGTTATTTATTTATGAGCAGCAGGAGCTGTCGCTGCGAGCGAGGCTGATAGACACCCGCGTTAGTAAGGAATGGGAATCGTTGGCGCTGGATCAGGCAGGTCCCGTCAGCCAGGCTTTTCGCGAGAACAGACTTGTTATTGAATCGAATAAAAGCGCGAGCCCCTGTGCCTCGCTGACCCGCATCGGCATACCGGCGTACAATTCGGCGGCGGCTATCCCGCTGCGCATACGGAACCGCCCGATTGGGGTACTGTTCATATCCAGCCCGAAATGCCAGCAGTTTGACGAGTATCATGAAGAATTCATGTACTCCCTGGGCGATCATATTACGCTGTGTATGGAAAATTTGCGGGTATATGAACAGCGGCGGGAATTGGCGAGGATGGAAGAGAGAAACCGGATGGCGCGGGATTTGCATGATTCGGTCATTCAGAAAGTGTTCTCGCTGTCCTTTCTCGCCAAGGGAGCGGAGACGGTACTGGCGGATGGAGCGCCTGTGGTAAAACAATCGTTGCAGGATATTCAACAGCTGGCACAGGAGGCGCTCAAGGAAATGCGCGGCTTAATCTGGCAGCTTCATCCGCCCGGACTGGAGAACGGTCTGCTTCCGGCACTCAAGGAATACGGGCAAGGAATGGATTTGAATGTATTCGTGCAGGCCGAAGGAGTAAAGGAATTGCCGAGAGCGGTTGAAGAAGCATTGTGGAGGATTGGCCAGGAAGCGCTCAACAACGTGCGCAAGCACGCCGGAACGAGTGATGTTCATATTCGATTGACGAAAACCGACGAGTTGGCCATGCTCGAAATTCGGGATCGGGGGAAAGGCTTTTCAACGGAGAAGAAAAAAGGCAGGCCTTCCATGGGTATGGTATCGATGAGAGAACGGGCCGAGGCGCTGAACGGCGAGTTATCGATCGAAAGTGGAGGCAAAGGAAAGCCGACCGTCGTTCGCGTACGAATCCCGATTGCGGCACAGGAAATTTGCCAGGAGAAAGAGGTTTAACGGTGACAATAAAAATATTGCTGGCCGACGATCATCAGATCGTGCTCAAAGGCATTTCGTTTTTTTTGAGCATGCAGCCCGATTTCGAGTTGGTCGGTGAAGCGCATAACGGCAAGGAAGCGGTCGAGAAAGCGGCTGAGCTGCACCCGGACATCGTGTTAATGGATTTGAACATGCCCGTCATGGACGGTATTGAAGCGAGCGAGCGGATCGCTGCCCAGCATCCTGATATTAAAGTGCTTGTGCTGACCAGCTTCTCTGATCGGGGTCACATATTGCCTGCGCTGCAGACGGGCGCTGTTGGCTACATGCTGAAGGATGTGGAGCCGGAGCAGTTGGCGGAAGCGATTCGCAGCGCGTATATGGGCAATATTCAGCTGCACCCCGAAATTTCAGCGGCGCTGTTGTCACAGCTTCAGCCGCAGACCCAGCCGGAGCGGGTGGCAAACGTCGTCGGCCGCAATCCTTCCGTCGAAGTGTTGACGCCGCGAGAGCAGGAAGTGCTGCAGCTGCTGGCGAAAGGGCTGAGCAATAAAGAAATTGCTGTTCAACTCGTCGTCGCTGAAAAAACGGTCAAGACGCATGTCAGCAGCATATTGAGCAAGCTTGGTTTGTCCGATCGCACGCAGGCGGCTTTATACGCGGTGAATGCAATTCAAAGATAATTTTATGTAGTAAATCAATATAACAAATTATAGGAAGCTAGCCATTTTAGTAAATGGATTAGTTTCTTTTTTATATGAACTTTTATTTATCAAAATATTGTTTTCGCTGAATATAAATTATTGATTATTTGTAAATTTTGATTGCATGCTCATGAAACTTTATTTAATATATTAAGGGGATTTAAGGATAGTATTTCCTGCTCGTTTAACATAATCGAAAGGTGATTGGTAATGAGTTTGTTACGCAAATTTGTCGGCATGCTTTTATTCATTTTCTTTTTTTCATTCCATTCAAGCATTTCTGTTGCTACTGTAGGCCAATTAAATCAACAATTCGGTGCAGAGATTAAACAGCAATCAGATTATTTAACTTTTGAACATGGTCAAGATATTTATCATCAAGAAGTTTTAATCAAAAATACGGGAGACGAGGTTTGGGAGCCGAATATACATAATTTATCTTATCATTTATATGACACCAATGATGATATGATTATTTTTGACGGCGTAAGAACCGTTTTGCCACGTCAGGTTCTCCCTGGAGAAACGATTGAAATGCAAGCGGTATTTGAATTGCCGGTGCCTAATGGTCTTTATACCGTTGTATGGGATATGGTGAAGGAAGGCGCAACGTGGTTTGGGGAATTGGATACGAACGCACTAGCGGTAACCACTGTCCATCTTAACAAAACATTAGATTTTTCAATTGTAAAAAAGAAAAGCGAGTTGTATGCGTTTTCGGATAAAACAATCTCAACCCGCATAGTTATTAAAAATGAAGGCAGCAAAGCGTGGAAATCGGAAGAACATATAAATTTGTCTTATCATATTGCCGACAACTCAGGCAATAGAGTCATTTATGACGGTCTTCGCACAGAATTACCTAAGGAAGTGAACCCCGGCGAATTTATTACTCTTCACGCAAAAATAAAGTTGCCGGACAAGCCCGACTCTTATCTAATCGCATGGGATATGGTGCAAGAAAATGTATCCTGGTTCAATGCTGATACTGCCGTTACGAAAATCAAAGTAATCAGTAGTATATGGCAATATGTTTTGAGTGCATTTGCTGTTGTTATGTTTAGCATAATTGTATATATCGCAAATAAAAGAACGAATATTTTTAGAAGCAGGTTGTTTGAAAAACTGACTTCCTATTTGTTTGTCAGATTGGATTTAATTTTCTTTTTTGTAGCCGTTTATTACAAGACAGTTATAATAACAGCTAATATTTCTTTAACAAATAACGAAACAAAGAATTATATATTTATGGTTACTTTAATGATGTGCATTTTATTTAATTTTATTCATACAAATAAATTAAGATTAATAGTGCTTTTTAGTGTTGATATTTTTATTAGTTTCATTTTGTTCGGAAATTTAGTATATTACTCTTATTTTAAAGACGTGCTTTCACTTAATTTGCTTTCTATGGCTAATCAATTGTCATCGGTCAGCGATAGTGTCTATAATTTGATTAAGCCGTCTTATTATTGGCTATTTGCTGATCTTGCGGTATTTGTAATTATTTTCATCGTCCATCGGTTAAAGAAGTTAGATATGAACTGGATATCTCCAAAAATAAATCGCGGGATATCGTTTGCACTTCTTACTGTCATTTTCATTCCTTTTATGACCAATATTAAAGATTTAGCTACAGGCGATTTCTATTTAAAAAGATATTACAATATGGGGATAGTTCAAGAGTTAGGACTAGTCAATTATCATTTGTATGATGCATACAGTTTTGTGAGTAATAAATTTGATAGAATCTCGGCTAATGATTTAAAAACCATTCAGAATTGGAAAGATAGTAAGGAACATCCGGTTGGGGATGGAGATTATTTTGGTTTAGGAAAAAATATGAATGTTGTTCTAATTCAGTCTGAAGCGCTGCATGACTTTACAATTGGTCTAAAATATCGTGAACAAGAGGTTACGCCTAACTTGAACAAGTTTATATCGGAAAGCTATTACTTTACGAACTTTTTCAACCAAACTTCTCAGGGCCGGACGTCTGATGCGGAATTTACAACTTTAACTTCTTTGTATCCGTTGCAATCGGGTTCCGTGTATACGACATATCCTGCCCATAAATACAAGTCCCTTCCTGTCATTTTAAGCGGGAGGGGTTACTATACTTTTTCAGCTCATGGTTACAGGGGGGATTTCTGGAATAGAAATCAAGTTCATAAAGCAATGGGGTTCCGGGAATCTTTTTTCGCTAAAGACTTTGAAATGGATGATATCGTAGGAATGGGAATATCAGATAACTCTTTTTTTAAACAGTCTCTTTCGAGAATCGATCAGCTCCCGCAACCATTTTTTTCTTTTCTAATTACCTTAACCAATCATCATCCCTATAATTATCAGGTTCCGGGGGAGAAATTCGATGTAGGTGTATGGGAAGGAACATTCTTAGGGGATTATTTGAAAAGTGTACATTTTGCCGATGCCAATTTAGGAAAGTTTCTTGATAGCTTGAAGCAGAAAAGCTATTATGACAATACTATTATTGTAATTTATGGGGACCATGATTCTGGTGTATCTTTAGAGGATATTAAAGCTATCGATGATCGTGTAACAGGAAATGCACGGACTAATAAGGTTCCATTAATTATTTATATTCCAGGTGAGAATAGTGAGACATTTTCAAAAGTAGCCGGACATTTAGATACCCTGCCAACGTTACTACATCTTCTCGGCATCAATAATGAACAAAGTTTATTTATGGGCAAAAATTTGTTCTCATTCGACAAATCTCCGGTTGTTTTTAGAAATGGAAGTTTTATTTCAGAAGATATAATTTATATGGATGGTACTTGCTATAGAGATGATCTTGAAGTGAACAGTGAATTATGTGAGCCTACAATAGATAAAGTAAATGAAGGGCTCTGGATATCTGATCAGATCGTAAAATTCAATTTATCCGAAAAATTGAAATAGACTTGACGTAGTCCTACGTCTATAGTCTTACGACTAGTCCTCCGTCTTCGGAGGGCTTTTTCGTTTACTTTTCCGTCTTTTTGCCGATGTGGACGGTCTTTGATCTGTATAAAATGAAGGTAGTTACAAAAAGTTAGCGAATTAAAGCTAGCGATAGACAAATTAGTGGAGGGAATTACATCATGAGCACAGTATTGTTCGTAAAAGCAAACGACCGCGGCGATCAAGCGGTCAGCGTAAAATTGTATGAATCTTTCTTGGCAAGCTATAAAGCAAGCCATCCGCAAGACAACGTTGTAGAACTGGACCTGTTCAAGGAAGAGCTTCCTTACATGAACGCCGACATGATTAACGGCAACTTCAAAGCAGCTCGCGGCTTCGATCTGACTCCAGCAGAGCAAGCGCAAGTAGCAGTTGCAGCGAAATACATCGATCAATTCCTTGCTGCGGATAAAGTCGTATTCGGCTTCCCGCTGTGGAACCTGACGATTCCTGCTGTCCTTCACACTTATATTGATTACATCTACCAAGCAGGCAAAACGTTCAAATATACGGAAAACGGTCCTGTAGGCCTTATCCCGGATAAAAAAGTTGCTCTGCTGAACGCACGCGGCGGAGTATACTCCGAAGGACCAGCCGCTGCAGCGGAAATGTCCCTCAATTATGTGAAAAACATTATGAACTTCTTCGGCGCTACAAACATTACTGAAGTAATTGCCGAAGGTCACAACCAATTTGCGGACCGCGCTGAAGCGATTGTAGCTGAAGGCGTTGCCGCAGCTGCAAAAGCGGCTGAAAGCTTCTAATTTATTGCGAAGAATGGAATAGATAAGCACGGTCAAAAAGGAACGCTCTCGTTGGGCGTTTCTTTTTGTTTGGGAGCAAAAATGCATGCCTATCAACAGCTGTAGCAAAAGCTGTATCAAAAGCGGTAACATAACGAAAATAAACGGTGGCGGAATTCGCTTTTTAGGGCGGTTTTAATGGCGGTAGAGAGTATGTGGTGTGTGTGGTTGACCGGATTGACTGGACGCCGTTTTGCATTTTTACACCGTGCTCTGCAGTTTGTGGAGTTGTGTAAAAAGAAGAACTCTGACAGTCATTTTTGCGGAATAGCCGGAAATTACGGCCTATTCTCGCCGAAAATTAACAAGCATCGCCTAAGGCTAGCAGGGGATGCTTGTTTTTGCGTTTTGAGCCTTTGACACCTTTCGAAAGCAAAAGGTACTATAATAGTCTATGCAACTTAGAGGGGCCTGGAGATGATCGAATGAACAAGCAGTTTTTCGAGGAAATGCGCAAGGTAAGCCACCATGACGAGCTGCGCTCGAAGCTGCTGCTGCACGGTGTTAAGCGCATTTTAGAGGAGAAGCAGGAACATAAGGGGAAGCGGAGATTATTCGGTTTCCTCGATAAGCGGCGTTCGATCCGAGAGGCGGAGCGCCACCTGTCTCCGTGGAAGCACGACGAGGCGCCTCAGACAGAAGAAAGCAATCCCGGTACATAAAAACAAACGGCAGTCCTGGCTTATAGCCGCGGACTGCCGTTTGTTTTTTTGTCGCACATTGTTGTTGTTGTTGTTGTTGTTGTTGTTGTTGTTGTTGTTTCATGTCCAAGACGCATCGCTCCATCGCAAGCTAGAACTGCGCGTTGTTGATCCGTTCGATTTTTGCAGGTTTGTCGAACAT
Organism: Paenibacillus sp. NPDC058071; assembly: GCF_042885235.1. Taxonomy (NCBI): domain Bacteria; kingdom Bacillati; phylum Bacillota; class Bacilli; order Caryophanales; family Paenibacillaceae; genus Paenibacillus; species Paenibacillus sp. NPDC058071. Next base: position 419,391 of record NZ_JBHVSK010000003.1, on the reverse strand, counting down.
GTCTTCTAAGTGAAACACGAAACACCAGCGCCTCTTTTTCGGTATGTGAGGCGGACGTACGAACCAATCTAGCGATTGCTGCACTATTTTAATAGAAGAGAGTCGATTTTAGAAAGAAGGGAAATCAGTATGGCTACGATTATTCGTGATTTCATTCCCTTGGGCAGAGCCAACCGAACGAACAAACCGATTGACGGTCCTCGGTTTATTACCGTTCACGATACGGCGAATAAGGGGAAGGGGGCGAATGCCATCTCCCACGCTGCCTATTTGAAGAGCGATAGAGCTGCGGCGCTGCCCGTCTCTTGGCACTTCACTGTAGACGACAAGCGGGTTGTCCAACATCTCCCTTTGACGGAGCATGGCTGGCATGCGGGAGATGGCGGCAAGGGGCAGGGCAATTTGTCCTCCATCGGTATCGAGATTTGCGAAAATGCGGACGGCGATCGGGCAAAAGCGGAACAGAATGCGATCGTTTTGATCGGTGACTTGCTGCTTCAGTTTAAGCTGCCAATTACTTCAGTCGTGCAGCATAACCGTTGGAGCGGCAAAAATTGTCCCCATACGTTTCGGTCGAAACCGGGCAGTTGGGAAACTTTTATCGAATATATTAAGCGTTACATGGAACAAAATAAGGAGGAGGATACTCCGATGACTCCCGCGGAAAGAAAACAATTGCTCGATTTGCAAAATCGCTTGGCGGAGCTGGAGGCGACAGCGAAAATGAAGATACCGCCGTGGGCGCAATCCGCTATGGAGGCTGCAATTAAAGCGGGCGTAATTGATTCCCCCGCCGACGAAGCATCGCGCGACTTTTACAGATTGCTAACGATTATGCATCGTAAAGGACTTCTGTAAGTTCATTTCATTGACGGATATAGTTGCCTGACCGCTTAATAGGGCGATGAGCAGCGTTGTGCAGTCGAAGGATACCGTCTAGCATTTAACTGTAGCACGGTGCACGGTGTGAACTCTAGCAACATGGTCAGCGTCTGACCAGTCTACATTTCGTTTGACCGCCGAAGTTGACCGGGCACCGCGATCCTCGATGGTAACACATGCCGGGAGGCACGCCGACTATGTCGTGCAAATTGATTGTTTTGTGTCATGCAGCCGCGTTCCATAAGGGTGGATCTAGAGGCAATATGTTTTCAGCTCCTGACACGCGGATTCGAGAAATGGGCGTAACATCAATTAATGCATTTTTAGGTTAACAGTTGACGGAGCAAGGGGGACGGTCCCATAATGGATTCGACTAAGCATTATGGGAAGGAGCGTCGTTTTCTTGCACGTAAGATCGGTATCGCTCTATTATTTTTTGTTTTTTTTGGCGGTCTCCTCATTTCCGCCATATGTTAGCAGTTATTTGAGTGAACGGGGTTTGACCAACACGTCAATTGGTTTATTCGTATCGTTGTCCGCCGCTATTGCGATTGTCGGGCAGCCGCTGCTCGGCATGATTAACGATCGGATGCGAGATTCGCGTATCATTTTAATGCTGTTAACGGTGCTTGCACCGTTGTTCGCTGCCGGTCTTCATTTTGCGGGCAGCTTCATTTTGCTGCTGTTATTTTATTTAATGTTCAATTGGTTCCAGCAATCGGCCGCTCCGATCAGCGATTCGCTTGCTGTCGTAATCGGGGCCAAGGAAGGTTTCGCGTTCGGCAATGTCCGGCTGTGGGGAGCTCTTAGCTACTCGCTCGGCGTTTTTGCGACTGGTTTTATATACGATCGCGTCGGTTTTACAGCGGGTTTTCCACTATATTTGGGTATTAGTGTGCTGGCAGCCGCCGTTTTATGGTTGTATCCCAAAACAAAGCCAGCGATGCAGAGAGCATCGATCTTCGAGCAAGGCCGTCAGGTACTGGCCGATAAAAAGTTTATGGCGTTTACAGGTATCAGCCTGCTTGTTGCGACAGCAATTACGGTAAACTTCACGTTTCTCCCGATCTATTTCATTGAAGCGGGGTTGGGCCGCAGTTGGACAGGCACAGCATTTGCGGTAACGGCGATTGTCGAAGTGCCGATGTTCTGGCTGGCCGGGAAAATGATTGCCCGGATCGGTCGGATGAACATACTTGCTTTAGCAGCAGCTCTTTATGCGGCTAAAGGGCTGGCGATGTTTTTATTCACCGACGTAACCGTTATCATATTTGCACAAGTGCTGGAAGGAATCGCTTATGCCTTCTTTACAAGTGCAACGGTTGAGCTTGCCGGACAATACGCAAGTGACAGGCTGAAAGCAACCTACTTGACCTGCTTTTCAGCGTTCACGTTTGGGATTGGCAATATAATCGGCAGCACCTCATTCGGTATGATTATCGATCGTAGCGGAGCCGCATTTGTATATTTGATACTTGGACTTCTCTCCGCTGCCGCCGCAGTTCTTTATATGACGGCAAGGGGCATCGCTCCGAAAGAGACGCAGTACCTACAGCAGGCTTGATTAGTATTCTCCCCTTTAGGCAGACAATGGAATGTTCATTTTGGAATGGACATAACACTGTTGCCCGAAGGGGGTTTTTTGTGTCGCTCAAAATGAAGGAGTCAACGGGGCGGGGCTTTGGATTGAACGGCTGCTTGTCGGACGTGGGCCATTGGTTGTGTATCGTTGTGTATCGTTGTGTATCGTTGTGTATCGTAATACAAAGCAACGTGCGGAATAGAAAGAATACTGCCATATGGAGGGGCAGATTTCTGCAAAGTTAGGCAGTTGATCGGCCTCGCTCAGGATTCGGTAGGGGCAGAGTAAAAAAACGGCACTCAGGGATGTCAGATTATGCGTCACTGTAAGCCGGAAAACCGTCTAACAGTGGCGAAAAACGAGCCTGCGCCCGTCTGTAAGCCGAAAAACCGTCTTACAGAGGCGAAAAACGAGTGTGCGCCCGTCTGTAAGCCGAAAAACCGTCTTACAGAGGCGAAAAACGAGTGCGCGCCCGTCTGTAAGCTGGAAAACCGTCTTACAGAGGCGAAAAACGAGTGTGCGCCCGTCTGTAAGCCGAAAAACCGTCTTACAGAGGCGAAAAACGAGTGCGAGCCCGTCTGTAAGACGGAAAACCGTCTTACAGAGATGAAAAACGAGCCAGCGCCCGTCTGTAAGCCGGAAAACCGTCTTACAGAGGCGAAAAACGAGCCAGCGCCCATCTGTAAGCCGGAAAACCGTCTTACAGATGTGAAAAACGAGCCAGCGCCCGTCTGTAAGCCGGAAAACCACTTCTGTAAGGCTTACAGAAGCTGAAAACTCCAAAGAGTTGAACTGTAAGGCTCCAAAGCGCCTTACAGAAGTAGAAAACGCGAAAGAGTTGAGCTGTAAGGCTCCAAAGTGCCTTACAGATGCAGAAAATGTTAAAAAGTTGAGCTGTAAGGCTCCAAAGCGCCTTACAGAAGCAGAAAACGCAAAAGAGTTGAGCTGTAAGGCTCCAAAGAGCCTTACAGAAGCAGAAAACACGAAAAAGTTGAGCTGTAAGGCTCCAAAGCGCCTTACAGAAAAGAAAAACACGAAAAAGTTGAGCTGTAAGGCTTCAAAGCGCCTTACAGAGATAAAAAGCGAGTCTGAACAAGTCTGCACTAGTCTGTGAGGTTGCAAACCGTCTCACAAAGAATGTTTAAGCACCGAACCGAGCCCTCTCTATTATTACTGCTATCTCGCGTAACCTCTATCCATTGGTTTAACTCTCAATCCCTTTTCGTAAAGCGAAGAAAAGCGTATTAGGACAATGACAGTTAAACGATCGTTCGGATTGATCATTATCAATCAAGCGCTTTCAAGTGCTGCATGCTACAATTAACGAAGAAACAGAAGCAGACAAATCCTTGAAAGAAGAGGGTGTTTTCTAATATGGAGAAGGTTAGAATCGGCATAGTCGGTTTAGGTAATATGGGTGCGGGTCACGCTAAGTATTTGATTGAGGGAAAAGTTAAAGGAGCAGTGCTGGCAGCCGTTACTGACGTTCGGCCGGAGCGCCTGCAGCAAGCGGAAGAGGAGTGGGGCGACGCAGTCAAGCGGTTCAGTGAGCCGGAGGCTATGTACAAGTCTGGCGAAATTGACGGAGTACTCATTTGCACGCCGCACTATGATCATCCGCAGCAGGCGATTGCCGCATTCGAAGCCGGACTTCATGTACTAATTGAGAAGCCGGCCGGCGTTTACACCCGTCAAGTCAGAGAGATGAACGAAAAGGCCGCCGCAAGCGGTAAAGTATTCGGTATTATGTACAACCAGCGCACCAATCCGCTGTACGCGAAGCTCAAAGAGCTGATTGCTTCTGGCGAGCTAGGAGAAGTGAGACGCACGAACTGGATCATTACAAACTGGTATCGTTCGCAAAGCTATTACGACTCTGGCGGCTGGCGTGCTACATGGGCGGGAGAAGGCGGAGGAGTCCTGATAAATCAAGACCCGCATCAGCTTGATTTATGGCAGTGGACGACCGGCTTGATGCCAAAGCGAGTCCGCGCCTTCTGCTCCTTCGGCAAGCATCGCGACATTGAGGTGGAAAATGATGTAACCGCCTATGTGGAGTACGACAACGGGGCGACCGGCGTGTTCGTTACGTCGACGTTTGAATCACCGGGAACAAACCGGTTTGAAATATCGGGCGATCGTGGAAAGATCGTCATCGAGGACAATCAGCTGACGTTCTGGCGTCTGCGCACGCCAGAGTCAGAGTTTAACCGTACGTTCAAAGGAGGCTTCGGCCAGCCAGAATGCTGGAAATGCGAGGTGCCGATTGCTGGCGAAGGCGGAGATCATCGGGCGATTACAGAAAATTGGGTTAGTGCAATTATGAACGGGACGACGCTGCTTGCGCCGGGAGAGGAAGGCATTAAAGGCTTAACGCTGTCGAACGCTATGCTGCTCTCTACTTGGACTGATCAATGGGTCGATCTGCCGATCGACGAGGAACAGTTCTACGAGAAGCTGCAGGAGCAGATCAAACAGTCGGGCAGCGGTAAAGACGCGTCGCAATACCGGAACTTGGACGTCGCAGGTACACACTAAACGGACTAAGGTATCGTCGCAATACCAGAACTTGGACGTCGCAGGCACACACTAAACGCACTAAGCGTATCGTCGCAATACCGGAACCTGGGCGTCATAGGCACACACTAAACGCACTAAGCGTATCGTCGCAATACCGGAACCTGGGCGTCATAGGCACACACTAAACGCACTAAGCGTATCGTCGCAATACCGGAACCTGGGCGTCATAGGCACACACTAAACGCACTAAGCGTATCGTCACAATACCGGAACTTGGACGTCGCAGGTACACACTAAACGGACTAAGGTATCGTCGCAATATCGGAACTTGGGTGCCACAGGTACGCACTATACACACTAACGTATCGTCGCAATACCAGAACTTGGACGTCGCAGGCACGCACTAAACACACTACGTATCGTCGCAATACCGGAACTTGGACGTCCCAGGCAGATACGCACTAAACGAACTAACTTACCCGGAGAGGAGAGGTTGGATTGTCGGCATCGAATGGCATGAACTACGCGCCGAAAGGCAAGCCGAGCGCGGTTGTCAAAGAAGGCGAATTTATAATAGCTGCGATGGCGCTTGACCATGGCCATATCTACGGCATGTGCAACGGTCTGCGCGAGGCGGGGGCTATAATCAAATGGGTATACGATCCCGATCCCGAAAAGGTGAAAACCTTTTGCGAGACCTATCCCGAAGCGCGGCCAGCGGCCTCGATTGAGCAAATTTTGCAGGACAGAGAAGTGCAGCTTGTAGCGGCGGCCGCCGTGCCCTGCGAGCGCGGACCGCTTGGCGTGAAGGTGATGCGTCACGGCAAGCATTATTTTACCGACAAAACGCCGTTTACTACAATGGCGCAGTTAGACGTAGCGAAAGCGGCGGCGACCGAGACGGGCCAGAAGTATGCGGTTTATTACAGCGAACGGCTTCATGTGGAAAGCGCTGAATTTGCCGGACAGCTCGTGAAGGGCGGGGCGATTGGTCGTGTTATTCACGTGATGGGACTAGGCCCGCACCGGTTGAATGCGTCCATGCGGCCGGATTGGTTTTTCGAGAAAAAGAAATACGGCGGCATTTTATGCGATATCGGCAGCCATCAGATTGAACAGTTTCTTTATTATGCCGACTGTCGAGACGCGACCGTGCAAGCCAGCAAAGTAGCAAATTACAACAACAAGCAGTATCCGGAGCTTGAAGACTACGGCGACGCTACACTGATCGGTGACAACGGGGCAACCAACTATTTACGCGTCGACTGGTTTACGCCGAACGGCTTGTCGGCCTGGGGCGATGGCCGGACGATGATCATCGGAACGGAAGGCTACATTGAGTTGCGTAAATATGTCGATATTACACGCAGCCGAGAAGGCGATCATCTGTATCTCGTCAATGGAGAAGGAGAGCATAAAATCGATGTGAAGGATAAGGTCGGTTTCCCTTATTTCGGAGCGCTTATTCTCGATTGTCTTAATGGTACGGAGTCAGCCATGACACAGGAACATACGTTTAAGGCCGCCGAGCTGTGCCTGCGTGCGCAGGAGCAGGCGATAAGGATTGAATAAAGTATGGATGCTATTAAAAAATGAACCCAAGAGCGCGGTGTGTTTCGTTGTATGGACATGATCAGGATGATGATCTCCGTATGCGATGGGTCGACAGATATAGAGTTTCAGCAACCAGGATGGACGTTTACAGCAGTACAAAAACAGCGAGCAAACTGACGATGGAACTGTCAATGAAACTGAAAATAAAGCTGAAGATAATAAAGTGAATCGAGAGGGGCGGAAACGGATGAAACTTTCCGTATTTACAGTGGCGACGCCGGAGTTTACGCCGGAGCAATTGGCCGAGGCGGCAGCTTCAGCGGGCTTGTCGGCAATCGAGTGGCGCTATAAGGAAGCGCCGGAAGGAGCGGAGAGCCAAGCCCCTTCCTTCTGGGGAAACAATTTATGCACGCTGCTGCCTTCCGGCGGCGACGCGATGGTCGAACGGCTGCGGCAAGCGGCTGCAGACCACGGACTGAAATCGATCAGCCTGACGCCTTATTTACAGGCAGGCGACTTGGAAGAAACAGAAGAAGTGCTGCGGAAGGCGGCGCTGATTGGCGCATCGTTCATTAGGCTTGGCGTACCGGCTTACGACCGAACCCGACCGTTCCACGAACTGTTCGAGCTGGAACGCCGCTACTTGCGCGAAGCGGAGAAGCTATGCGCGAAGTACGGAGTGAAAGGGCTCATTGAAACGCATCATCAGACGATTTCGGCTAGCGCGTCGGCGGCTTACCGGCTTTGCGAGGGTCTTAATCCCGATCACATCGGGGTCTTGTTTGACCCAGGCAATATGGTGCATGAAGGTTTTGAAAATTTCCGCATGGGCATCGAACTGCTCGGTCCTTATTTGGCGCATGTCCATGTGAAAAATGCAGGCTGGAGCATCGACGGTCAGCTTGCAGACGGCAGTGCGCAGTGGGTATCGAAATGGGTCGGCTTAAAGGAAGGCGTCGTTCCTTGGCAGCAAGTGATCGAAGATTTACAGTCGGTCGGATATGACGGCTATCTGGGCATCGAAGATTTCAGCGGCCAGTTTAGCGATTCTGCGGATATGCTGAATCATTTTGCCGCTTATATGAATGAACTGCTCCAAGGGAAGTAGGCGACATGCTTGATTTTACGTATTACGCCACTCACCCGATCGAGCCTGTGTTCCACTCTCATCCATACTACGAGGTTTATTATTTCCACGAAGGCAGCTGCAATTATTTGATCGGCGACAGTATCTATAAACTTGCTCCGGGCGATCTTATCATTATGTATGGGATGACGCTTCATTGCGCCAAAATAAATCCTTCCGTCCCGTATATCCGCTCGATCATTCATTTCGAGCCGGGACTTATCAAACCGCTGCTCGACATGCCGGGGGCAGTTCAACTGCTGGAGCCGTTTCAGCGGCTCAAAAATTACAGGCTCCGATTGCAGGATGAAGCTAAAAAGGAAGTCGAAGACATTCTCGCATTAATGCATAAGCATGAGCAGCAGGGAGGAGAAATCGGAGAAGGCAGGCTGCGGCTTGCATTCGCCGATTTGCTTCATCTGATATTCGCCGAATGCGCGCAGCCGCTCCGAGAACGCCAGGATTTTTCAAGCGAGAAAGAGTCCTCGGTTCAGCGCATCATTACGCTGCTTGAGCAAAGCTACAAAGACGATTTGCACATGGAGCAGCTTGAAGAGCAGCTTCATATGAGCAAGTCGTACTTGTCTAAGCTGTTTAAAGAAGTGACCGGTGTTACGATCTTTAACTATATATACCGGAGAAGAATAAATGAAGCGAAAATGCTGTTTTTGCTTGAGCCGGAGCTTTCGGTTACTGAGGTCGGCTTCCGTCTCGGCTTCAAACATCTGGCCCACTTCAGCCGTCTGTTTAAGCAATATACGGGCGTGTCTCCGGAGCAGTTTAAACGGCAGGAAGGCAGGAGCGCATTGCCGTTGGGGGCCGAACAACTGGTGTAAAGCCTTTGCGAGCGGCAAACAGCCAAGTCCCAGGGAAAAGCGTTCCGAAGACTAGCCAAGCAAGCCAAGCAAACCAAGCAAACCAAGCAAACCAAGCAAACCAAGCAAACCAAGCAAACCAAGCAAACCAAGCAAACCAAGCAAACCAAGCAAACCAAGCAAACCGAGCAAACCAAGCAAACCAAGCAAGCTAAGCAAGCCAAGCAAGCAAGCCAAGCAAGCAAGCAAGCCAAGCAAGCCAAGCAAGCCAAGCAAACCAAGCAAGCTAAACAAGCTAAGCAAGATAAGCAAGCCAAACAAGCCAAGCAAGCCTCATATTGCAGGCGCCGCATTGGGGCCTTACGGCGCTATAACAGGCAACTGGTATATGGCGGCTGCCATCGTAGTACGTCCGGTCCGTAACGCTACCCCACATTTTCAGTAAACGTCTGCTCTCGATATAAAGCCAGAAAAATAAAGCGGTTGACGACAGCCGCTTTATTCGATATTCTAAAACTAACAACATTAGTTTTAAGTGAAAGGTGGTTAGTTTTATGAAAATGACAAAACATCAATCGATATATCAGCTTACGTATTTGCCAAACCTGTTTCCGGTAAATTGCTACTTGATCGAGGAGGAAGATGGATTGACGCTTATTGATGCCGCTATGCCTGGGAACGCAGCCGCAATTTTGAACGCTGCATCAAGCATCGGCAAGCCAATCGTGCGTATTGTATTGACGCATGCGCACAGCGATCATATAGGCGCACTCGACGCATTGAAGGATAAGCTGCCCGAAGCGAAGGTGTATATTTCCGAACGGGATGCCCGTCTGCTGCGCGGCGATCGCACGCTTGATCCGGCCGAAGGGAATTTGCCGATCAAGGGCGGCGTGCCTAAGCCGGGAGCCATTCGCACCGTTCCAGATACGCTGCTGCGCGGAGGCGACAGGATCGGCTCGCTGCTGGCCGTCACAGCGCCGGGGCATACGCCGGGCTCGATAGCTTTCTTGGACACCCGGGGAGGAGAATTGATTGCCGGGGACGCGTTTCAAATTCGCGGAGGATTGGCCGTATCCGGCCAGCTGCAGTGGCGTTTTCCTTTTCCCGCATTGGCAACTTGGAACAAGCAGGTCGCATTGGACAGTGCCCGCAAGCTGAAGGATTTGCAGCCGACTCTGCTTGCTGCTGGACACGGCAGCTGGATTCACCATCCAGAGGAACGAATGAATCTCGCGATTGCAGCGGCAGAGGCGCGAATGGCCGGCGCATCGCGGTAGAAAGCTTAAAGAAAGGAGGGCAACACACATGTCGCCTCGAGCAGGAATTGATTTGCCTATTATTGTACAAGCGGCAGCGGAACTGGCCGACGAGCGGGGCTTGCAGGAAGTGACGCTCGCGTCGCTTGCCCAAAAGCTTGGCGTTCGTTCGCCTTCCCTCTACAACCATATCGACGGACTTGGCGGGCTGCGGATCAAGCTTGCTATTCACGGACTGAAAATAATGCGGGAGCAGCTGCTGCGAGCCGCGGCTGGCCGCTCCGGCGAGGAAGCGGCGCTTGCGTTGGGTCGGGCGTATATCGAGTTTGCGCTGGCCCGCCCCGGTTTGTACGAAGCGGCTCTTGCGCCGCATCAGCAAGAGGACGGCGAATTGAAGGAAGTCAGCGACGAACTCCTCGAACTGCTGCTTCGCATCGTCGAAGCTTACGATTTGGAGCGCCAAACGGCTATTCATTTGGCCAGAGGACTTCGCAGCTTGCTTCACGGCTTCGCATCGTTGAAGAGCAAAGGCGGATTCGGCCTGCCTTACGATTTGACCGACAGCATCGACACGGCGCTGCGCGCATATTTAGCAGGCATTCGCAACCAATATTCAAATTCCAAGTCGTCCTAGTCCCCTCTATTTCCTGCCTGCTTTCGTCATATATGGGCTTCCTCCTGGAGTAAGTATTAGCATGAACACTTACGAAGGGCAGGAGGGGATGAATTTGTCCGAAAAAAGATTGCCTCGCAATTCGCTGCTGTCGCTTGGCGGCTTGTTGTTTCCGATTGTGGTGCACGGCATTCATATGCTGCTGCCGCTTCTCGTTTCTGGTGGGGCAACGTTGGCGGGAAGCGTCCATCGTCATCAGAACGGCGGCGGCAGCTTGCCCGATCCGTTCATGGATGCGCTTATTCTCGGCATTACGGTTATTTCGTCTTTATTTACGCTGTGGTATTTGTATCGCATTTGGTCCCGCAAGGAGTGCAGCCGGGCAGCGGCTTGGGGATATACGTTCATTTCTGTTTTATGCTTTGCGCTAATTCTTGTTCTTCTGTAAAAAACGCCATGGTCCCAAAATTTCGGTTGCGCTTCCCGCTGTTCTCTGCTCTAATGAGAATGAAAGTGCAGACAGCAACTCGAACAGAGCGGAAGAAGGGAATAGCTCTCCATGGAGACGAAAGGCAGCGTATACAAATTTGGCTTGCAGATGACGCCGCGCGTATGGCATAACGCCAAAATCGACTTGGGCACATCGCTTTTATTCAGCTTATTTAATGTCGTATTAAATCAGTTTTTTATGCCGTTTGCGATTCAGCAAGGCGCAAGCAACGTACAGGTAGGGCTGTTATCGGCGGCTCCCGCCGTCGGTCTGCTTTTCTCTCCTTTGTGGGCGGGTATTATTGAGAAATGGGGCAATCCGAAGCCTTTTGTTATTATTCCGAATATGATCGGCAGAACGCTGCTGTTGTTGCCCGCCATCTTTCCCGATCCGGCCGTCTATGTAATGACCGCTATCGTGTTCCAACTGCTGATGGGCATACAGTCACCCGCATACGCGGCTCTGATCTCCCGAATGTATCCGGGTGATGTGCGCGGCCGATTAATGGGATACGTTCGCGTCGCGATGGGCGGCTTGATGATTCCGCTTGCTTACATCGTTGGCAACTGGGCGGATGCGGCAGGGCCGGGCTGGCCGCTGGCGGTCGCTTCACTGACAGGGCTCTGCTCTATTTTCTTATTCAATACGGTTAAAATGCCGAAAACGGCACCGGCTGTCGATTCCGCAAAAGCGAAGCCTGCCGGCGGCGGCCGGTTCCGGGTGCGAGAGCAATGGGAGCTGGTCAAAGGAAACCGAACGCTTGCCGTCATGCTGGTGGCCACGAGCCTGTCCGGCTTCGGCAACATGCTGAGCAATCCGCTTTATCAGCTTATTCAAGTGAATGTGCTTGAGCTGACGAATTCACAAATCGGCTATGCTAGAGTATCCTATTTTACGATGCTGCTCCTCACCTATTGGGTGGCAGGCACGATGATCGACCGCTACCCGATTAAGTACGTGCTGGCATGCGGCATCGCTGCTTATGCGATCGTTCCGATGCTTTATGGCTTATGGGGAACGTACCCGGCCGTTATTTTGGGCAACGGTATTCAAGGGATAGGGGAGGCGATATGGGATATCGGCATCCTTTCCTTTATTTTTCGTCTGGCGCCAGGGCGGGAAGCGGTCGTATTCGGCATCCATCTCATGTTGTTCGGGATTCGGGGAACGGTCGGCCCATTGCTTGGTGCGAGCTTATCCGGCAGCGTTTCATTGACCGTTATATTGATCGCTGCATCCGTATGCGGCTGGCTAGGCGTTCTTGTGTTTTTGTCCGGTAATCGCAGCCGTCCGCGCAAGCAGACAGTTACGCAATCGATATAATAAACTTCATCCTTCCAAAAAGCTCGTCCCGTTCCGGGGCGGGCTTTCCCTTTGGCGATCCAACATGTTCAAAACGTTCATGTCATGTTCATATTGAAATGCTACACTGCAACCGTCAACTTCATAACAAATGATTGAGGTAGAAGGGACGGTTGATTACATTGAAAAAAAACGGTTGGAAACTCATAATTGGAGCAGTTTTGCTTGCCACGGCCGTTAGCGGCTGCGGAGGCGCGGGCGGATCGGATAAGACGGATGCGCAGAGCGGCATTCAAGGTGAGATGCCAGGGCAGCGGCGTCCGGAAGGAGGTATGGCAATGAACGGAACGCTTGGGAAAATCAAATCGATCGACGGCAAAACGATGGTTATATACCAGTCGTCGTTTTCTCCCGGACAGCGCCCGGAAGGCGGACCGGACGGGGAAGCGCCGCCGCGAGGCGGCGAACAAGGCCAATTTCGCGATCGCAAGCAAGCGCCGGAGAGAGCAGAAGGTAGAGACATGCCGGAAGAGATGTTTTCGAACGAGACGATGGAAGTCGAATTATCCGACTCAACGACGGTTACGGAGACGTCATTCGCGAATGGCGAACGAGTGGAGGAGAACAGATCAATTGCCGATTTAAAAGAAGGCGATACGGTTTTCGTAACACTGAAAGAAGGTACACAGCAAGCGGAGGCGATCCGAATCGGCGGGATAGGCGGCTTCGGCGGTTTCGGAGGCGGCCCGAGAGCGGGCGGCAATGGCAATACCGGCGGGAAATAAACAATAAAGAGGCGAGCAACAACAAAACCTCCTACGGATATGGAAAAAATCCGAGGAGGTTTTATTTGTACAAGCAGCAATATTTCCATTAATACAGCGAAATCGTAAGCGTGTCTTTTTCGTAGAGCGAATGCAGCGTCGCTTCACTGCCGATGATCTCAACGCTGATGAGCGACTTAATACAGTTTTTCAACGCATTTTTGCCGGTTGTTAGCTTGCGATTCAATACGTCGGACAGTTTCTCGATTGCTTTTTTATTAGTGTCGGTAAAATAGACGGGAATTGTTTGCTCATTGAACAGAATCATTGTTTTCATAACAGGATCCTCCATTCCGGGGTTAAAAATAAAATTGATATCCGCCAGTATGCGGGCATCTGCGATCGTTATTAAAATAGTATTGTACCCTATACGACATCAACCGGAAAAAAGTTTCGATTTTCCCTTGAAAATGCACCAATGGCGAGGAAAACAACTAACTTTCTTCCACATGCTACTATCATAAACGAAATTAATTAATTTTATCTTAAAAAACAATTAGATTTTGGTTACAAAATGATGTCTCAGCGTCGTTTCTGCTTGATTTTATGCCGTTTCGGCCGTATAAGAAGGGGGACGCTCGTTCATGTTAAGAGTGTCTGTCAACGGTTACCGAAGTGCCGCGACGCAGGCAGCAATAGGGCTCCATAAGGGAATGACAAAAATGCATATAAAAAGGCTAAAAAATCACCTGTTTTTTTGCCGGATTAGCCCTTTATAATGGTAATCGAACAACAAAATCACATGAGACATCCATAGAATAAGCTAAGGAGACGATGATCCGATGAAACGTTTGGGGATTGGGCTGCAGCTCTATACGCTGCGCGACGTAATTGGCGATGACTTGGAAGGCACGCTGCGGAAGGTCGCGGCAATAGGATACGAGGGCGTTGAGTTTGCCGGCTACGGCGGCATCGAAGCGGATAGAATGCGTGATTTGCTCGAAGAGCTTGGTTTAAAAGCGATTGGCAACCACGTTTCGCTTGAAAACTTGGAGACGAAGCTGGACGAAGAAATTGCTTACTTGAAAACAATTGGAGCTCAATATGCGATTTGCCCATGGCTGCCGGAAGACCGTCGTTCGGCTGAAGCCTGGCTTAAGCTGTTCGTAGATTTCGAGCAATATGGAAAGCGGTTTCGGGAAGCGGGCATCGATTTCTGCTATCACAACCACGAATTCGAATTTGAAGTCGAAGTGGACGGAAAATTTGTATTCGACGCGCTGTATAATCGAATCGACGCCGACTTTTTGAAAGTGGAAATGGATTTGGGCTGGGTTCAATACGCGGGACAAGACCCGCTTGCTTATATTTCTAAGTATGCTAACCGCTTGCCGCTGCTTCATCTGAAAGATTTCCGCAAAGGTGACGGAACTCCAGGCAAGCGCATCGACACGGTTGAGCTTGGCCGCGGCGATCTTGATTTGCTGCCGCTTATCGAGCGTGCAGGCGAATCCGGCGTTGAATGGGTTATCGTGGAACAGGACGTATGCGCTAACCCGCCGCTTGAATCGGTAGCGGAAAGCATGGAATGGCTGAAAAACAATTATTTAAGTAAAATCTAAACTACGGATATTTAGAAGGGGCAGGGGAAACGATGAGTAAAGTAAGAGTAGCGGTAATTGGTTGCGGATCGATTTCGAAACATCGTCATATTCCGGAGTATGCAAGCAACGAGAACGTTGAGCTTGTTGCATTTGTCGATCCAGTCATTGAACGGGCGGAAGCTTATGCGGCTCAGCATGGCGGCAAAGCGTTTGCCGACTATGCAACAATGCTTGCTGAAATCAAGCCAGATGCGGTAAGCGTATGTACGCCTAACGCAACGCATGCTCCAATTTCCATTGCTGCAGCAAATGCAGGCGCGCATGTACTTGTCGAGAAGCCAATGGCTTCCACAGACGAGGAAGCGAAAGCGATGATCGAAGCGGCGGCTGCCAACGGCGTTAAGCTGATGGTCGGACACAACCAGCGCTTCATGCCTCCTCACGTGAAGGCAAAGCAAATTTTGCAATCCGGTGTGCTCGGCAAAGTGCTGACGTTCAGAACTTCTTTTGGCCATCCGGGTCCGGACGGCTGGAGCGTCGACGGCGCAGCTAGCTGGTTCTTCCGTAAAAACGAAGCAATTATGGGCGCGATGGGCGACTTGGGCGTTCACAAATCCGATTTGATCCGTTGGCTGCTTGAAGACGAAGTTTCCGAAGTGGCGGCGTTCATTGCAACGCTGGATAAACCGGGCGATGTAGACGACAACGCGAACGTTATTTTGCGTATGAACAAAGGCGCGATCGGCTCGCTGGTTGCAAGCTGGACGTATTACAAAGGCGAAGACAACAGCACGATTCTGTGGTGTGAGAATGGCGTTATGAAAATCGGCACGCATCCTGAAGATCAAGTCATTATTGAGCTGCGTGATGGAACGATTGAAAAGCACAACGTCGGCGGCATCTCGACGAACGAGAAGCAGCTCTCGAGCTTTGTCATCGATTCTTTTATCGACTCCATTGTAAGCGGCAGCGCAGTTGCGGTGCCAGGCGAAGAAGGACGGAAATCGCTTAACGTGATTTTGAGCGCCTTCGAATCGCAAGCAACGGGTCAATTTATTAAGCTGAACTAATTCCAACGAAATGGAATAACGATTCAAGCCTATACCTGCGACGGGGAACGCCTCCGTCGCAGGTATTATTTTTTGTTTACTATCTTGCATTGTAGAATAGCGTATGCTACATTAAAAATGGTTGAGAACAAGATGATACAGGCAACTCTCACTTACTATTCAACATAGCATAATAGCTTTCAATACAGTATAGATGGGGGCAATCATCAGATGAATGTGCAGTTTAAGAAAGGGGTATTGGAGATATGCGTGTTAGTCTTGGCGGCGAAGGAGGATCGATACGGCTACGAACTGGCAGTTAAAATTTCCGAGAAGTTCGAAGTAGCCGTAGGCAGTGTCTACCCGCTGCTCAATCGGCTAACGCAGGACGGTTATTTCTCTACTTATTTAAAGGAGTCGACAGAAGGGCCGCCGCGAAAATATTACCGGCTGACAGAGCAGGGATGGCATCATATGCGCGCGCAAATCGATGAGTGGTCCGTCTTTACAAATGCGGTTAACAAAATTATTGAGGAGGGGCTCGAATTATGAGCATAAGAGAGCAATATATGCTTGAACTGGAAGGGCTGCTGAAGGAAGTGCCGGCGCAGCTTCGCCAGGAATGGCTGTATGATTATTATAATCATTTTGAGCAAGCTAATAAAAACGGGCAAACCGAAGCGGAAGCGGCAATGGAATTGGGCGACCCGCGAACGATTGCCTACGAATTGCTGCTAGGCTTTCGCGTAGAGCAAGCAGAACGGAGCAAGAGCTTTGCCAAGCTATCCAAAGCCGTATTTGCAACGATGGGTATCGGCTTTTTTAATGTCATTTTCGTATTGGTTCCGTATATTGCTTTGTGCGCTTTATTATTGGCTTTGTGGATGACCGCCGTCGCACTGGCCGCCGGCAGCATCATCGTGACGATCGACAGCGTTAATTCCGGAGCATTTACACTGCAGCAGGCCTTATCGCTTGGTTTGATTGGCTTGGGGCTCGCGATGTTGCTGGCGGTATGGCTGTTTAAGCTGACCCGGAAATTTTTCGCGGTGACGCTGAAGTACTTGAAGTACAATCGAAAGCTGATGAGGGGGAATCAGGCTTGAAGAAATGGTTGATAAGCGGTCTGTTAATACTCGGAGTCGGGATTATCGGTGCCTTACTATCCTTTAATGGAACGGATTGGCGCAATTTTGGCACTAAGCCTTATTTTGAAGAAAAAACGGTAGATCTCGGTGATGCAAGAAAGCTTCATATAGAAAGCGTTTCGTTGGACGTGAAAGTGATACCCGGAAATGGACAAATGGTCGTCGTTCGCCTTGAGGGCAAAGCAAGTCCGAAATTTCACGATAACTTTGCATTCTCCGCAGAACGGGCAGGCGACACGATTGAGATCGAAAGCAGTATGGACAATTACATATCCTTCGGTCTCAATATCGTAGATGTGAAGCTGACCGTGGAACTGCCGAAGCAGTCCTGGGATGAAATGACGCTGGAGAGCAGGAGCGGCAATATACTTGTGCGTGAGCTTGAGGCAAAAGGAGTCAAAATCAACATGAATTCCGGCAATTCGGTTATCGAGAAGATTCATGCCGCAACGCTTGATTTTGCAGGAACGAGCGGAAATTTGAAAATCATTGATACGGATACTGAACAGCTTAACTTTAAGTTGAACAGCGGCAATGCCGTGGTAAGTAATACGACTGGCGTTACAAAAGGAAAAACGAACAGCGGCAATATTGTGTTCCGGACGGATTCGCTTCAGCATTCGCTGACGCTGCAAGCGCGCACGGGCAATATTAACGTCGAAACGAATCAAGAGCCGGCAAGCGCATGGCTGAAGGCGACCGTGAGTTCAGGGAATATCAAAAACAATTGGAGCGGGTTAGCTGCCGACGCACAAAGTGAACATTCGCTTACTGGAGGTATAGGCGGTGCGAATAGCAACGCGGCGCTTGTTGTCGAGCTGGAGACGACCTCCGGGAACATTCGAGTAGGCCGTTAATAGTTTGAGTAATAAAGATAGAACCGTCAACGAGCATGAATAATGCCGTCTTGACGGTTCTTTTTTGTACTGATATATGGGGAAAGCAGCGTTGAAAACGTTTTCTGAATGTATTCTAATCTTTCTTAGCATCTATACCGAGCGTATATCAAATTCGATTGCAATTCCTTAGTCTCTGCTTGTTTTCATCGTTTTGAGGCAAAAGTGAGCACTTTCTAATAAACACGAAAATATGCAGCTTTTATTAGGAAAACACGATTATTACCAGTTTTTGAGCCGTGAAACGGTTTTAAAGCCCATGTTACGATAGGTTGCGTCAAGAGGAACCACACAAGACACATCGACAAGGCATCATATCACATACATTATGAGGAGGACGATTTACTTGAAAAAGATGCAAACTTTACGTGTTGGTATTGCTAGTGTAGCGGCGGCGGCATTGATTGGCACTGGGGTGGGAGCAACTAACGTAAGCGCAGCTCCTGCAGCAAACACTAACGTAACGGCAAAAACATTTACGGTCAGCAATTTCAATAACGACCTTCTAAAACAAATCGCCGATCAATACGGCATTGATTTGAGCAAAATTTCGTTTAACGGCATTACAATTACTTTCCCAGGCGCTAACAACGGTGCCGGTACAGTAACGAAGCCGGACACTGGCAACAACGGTTCGACGACGAAACCGGACACAGGCAATAACGGTTCGACAACGAAGCCGGGCACAGGCAATAACGGTTCGACGACGAAGCCGGGCACAGGCAATAACGGTTCGACAACGAAGCCGGGCACGGGCAATAACGGTTCGACGACGAAGCCAGGCACGGGCAACAACGGTTCCACGACGAAGCCGGACACAGGCAACAATGGATCTGCATCGCTTAGCGAGTTCCAGCAACAAGTTGTTAATCTCGTCAACCAAGAGCGTGCAAAAGGCGGCTTGTCTCCACTGACGGTCGACACGCTGCTGACGAAAGTAGCGCAGGAAAAAGCGAGAGATATGGACGTTAACAAATATTTCAGCCATACTTCTCCGACGTACGGATCGCCATTTGATATGATGAAACAATTTGGCGTTACCTATTCCTATGCCGGTGAGAACATTGCTGCTGGCCAAAGAACGCCTCAAGAAGTTATGAATGCCTGGATGAACAGCCCAGGACACCGCCAAAACATTATGAGCCCGAACTTCAAAAAAATTGGTGTCGGTTTTGTAAACAACCAATGGGTGCAAGAGTTTACTGGCTAAGTTTGATGCGCAATGAAACGATCAAAGCGTCAGGCTGAGAAGCCTGACGCTTTCATTTTAAGAGCGAAATGCTTCATAACTTTAAATGCTCTGTATGCAGACATGAGGAGGAAATGATGAAGAAGACGATAATTACGGCTTCCGCTTTTGGTTTGTTACTTATTTTGATGGCCGCAGGGTTGGTTAATGCAGCTACATATCAGACGTCAGCCGATGGCTCTCCGTTTGAAACTGCCGATCATTCGGACATGCAGCCGCTTGCCGGCAGCACTGTTCATGCCATGAGTGCGGGAACGGTTATGCTGTTAAGTGCTGCTAAAGAAGAGGAGAAAAAGCGAGCTGCAGCCGCTGCGGAGACGAGACAATCGGCACGCATGCTGGTAGCTGACAACAAAAAAACGATTGCCGAGAAGGAACGCGAGAAACAGACGGCAAGCGTAAAAGCGGCTGCTAAAAAGGAAACGGCTGTCGTTTTGGATGCAAAGACAAGTAAAGCGGCTAAGGCGCAAACGGCAAAAAAACCGGTTGCCAAAAAGGAGCCGGCAAAATTGAAGACGAGCAAAAAAACATCCGGGCAAAAGTCGTCCTCCGCAGCTGGAGCCAGCAAAATTACCGTTAATGGAACGGAGCATTCGTACAGCAACAAGCTATCGATCGTAGCAACTGCATACAGCGCGGCCGCATCAGAGAACGGCGGCTGGGGAGCGGTCGATTACTTTGGAAATCCGCTTGCCGTCGGCACCATCGCAGTTGACCCCAATGTCATTCCACTGGGTACGAAAGTCTACGTTTCCGGATATAATCATGCCGGATTGCCAAGCGGCGGTATGATTGCATACGCGAAGGATACCGGCGGAGCGATTAAAGGCAACCGCATTGATATTTTTGTACCGGGCACATCGCAGCAAGTCAGCACGTTCGGCTATCAGAACGTAAGCGTTTTTATACTGAAATAGTCAGGAAGGCCAGGAGGCCGGGCATTCATGCAAGCATGAGGGGGCCGGAATACTCCTGGCTTTATTTATTTCTGCGCCTTTACCTTCGATTGAGAGAGGAGCTCCGGCAAGGTGACCAGCTCATAGCCTCTCTTTTTAAGCGAAACAATGAGCCGAGGCAGCGCCTCGATCGTACCGGTTAAGCTTTGACCGTCTCCGCCGCCGGCATGCTGCAGGACGATTGAACCTGGCTGAAGCGTCCGTTTAATGTTAAGCAATACTTTGGAGCTGGAAGGATTATTATTCCAATCGACCGAGTCAACGTCCCAATTGACGACGATAAAGCCGTTTTTTCTTGTCCATGCCACCTGAGATGCGGCTACTTCTCCGTAAGGAGGTCGAATAAAACGGGGCCGATAGCCTGTTATCCGTTTAATAATGGCATCGGTTTTCAAAATCTGCTTACGGAAGGCTTGCTCTGATAACTTCGGCAGCACTGCATGATTATAAGAGTGATTCCCTACGACATGTCCTTCGCGAACCATTCGCCGGATGAGATCCGGATGCGCGGCAGCACGATTACCGACAACGAAAAAGGTGGCGCAAACCTTATGCTGAGATAAAATGTCGAGGATGGCTGGCGTAAATCTCGGATCGGGCGCATCGTCGAACGTAAGCGCGATCCGTTTACGATTGCGAGGGCCATGCGTGACGAAAGCGCCGGGAAATTGCTTTTGCAGTCTGACCCAACTCATTTCATCAGTCGACTTTTTTTTAGCCGGTTTTGCTGCTTCGAGCATTTGAGCCTGCTCAATTGCCGTTGCATCGATGAGGGCGGTGGAAGCTCCCGCTGACGCCGGAGTAAGGCCGTTCCATGGCAGCGCATGCCAAAGCAGAAGAACGGCAATCAACGCCGCCCCTATCCGCCCTATTGAACCGCCCGATCGTATACGCCACATGAACTGATCCCCGTTTCTTGTTAAATTTCGCTCGTTCGGCTAGTATGCCCGTTTCCAAAGCACGCATCCGAGAAAACGAAGTCATGGCAAGATGAATGGTACGAATCCGTAGAGCGTCGCCATTGGGAACAGCGTTTCACTCCACAATTGAAAGAGCTCAAGCTTTAGCGCAAAAAAACATCCCGTCTCACATAAATCGTGAAACGGGATGTTTTTTTGTTCTATTTTTGGGGAACCTGCTCTCGTTTCGGAGCATCCCTTTTAGAAATCTGTTTTATGCTTCCAAACCTATCGGGCCGATCTTATTTCATTTTGAAAACTTGAATGGTCCGTTGAAGCTGCGTTGCCATATTGAGCATCCGTTCGGTTTCTTCAACGACGCCTTGTACGGAGCTGATTTGTTCATTCATGGACGCCGATACTTGCTCCGTGCCAGCGGCCGATTGCTGCGTAATGGACGAAATATTTTGTATCGCATCCGAAATTTTGCGGGCGCTTTCCAGCATCGCATCGCTTTCTTGAGCGAAGGCTGATATCTGGGTCGTAATAAACGTAACGCTTTCTACAATTTCATTGAATACCTGCTCTGACTCGCGAATTCGCTCGGTTTGAAGCTGAACGACTTCTTCATTTACCTTCATGTTCTCGATGGTATGCTTGATGCCTTGATCGATACTTTTTACCAGTTGGAATACTTGTTTGGTCGAAGAGCTTGACTCTTCGGCCAGCTTGCGCACTTCTTGCGCTACGACAGCAAAGCCTCTGCCGTGCTCACCCGCCCGTGCAGCTTCGATTGAAGCATTAAGCGACAGCAAATTGGTCTGTTCCGCGATATCGGAGATCGTCGTCGTTATGGCGGAAATACCTTGCGCCTTGCGCGCCAGCTCGGTGATCGTCTCTGATACTTTTGCGGTAGAATCCACATTGCGCTGCATAGCGTCGGCTTGCTCTTCGAGCGCCAGCCGGCCCTTATCGACCAACTGCAGCGTAAAATCGGAACGTTCGTTCATTTGTTTTGTCGAGTGTGCATAGCCGGCGACCATTTTTTCGATTTCTGAGATAGAATCGCTCATATGAGCGACATCATCGGAGATTTCGTTTGCGCCTGTAGCCAGTTCGTTCGAAGAGGCGGCAACCTGCTCCATCGCTTCTTTAATATGTGTATTCTTGTCAAAAATATTGCGGCTAGTCTCGGACACATGCTTCGTAATATTCGACGTTTCTGTCAAAATGTCGCGCAGCTTGTCCACCATGCTGTTGAACGCGAAGCCCAGTTTTCCAAGAGCGGCGTTGGATGTATCGATTTTTTGTGTGAAGTCTCCTTTGGAAATCCGGTATGCGGTGTCGGAAACATCGTCGTACAGCCCGCTGAACGATTTCTCTATAAAAGAGACGATAGGGTAGGCGATTATGGCGACAATCGCGGCAACCACGATCCCCGCGACGACGGAACCGCCTGAAAAAGAAAGCACCAGGATCATGGCAATGGCAAATATCGCTAAAATGGAATACGTTGCGAGCAATAATTTAATCCTCACAGATAACGAGTAGTACCATTGGATCATATGTAAGCGCTCCTTTATTGAGAATATCCATATTATAGCACTGGCGTAGAGATTGGTCTACGGAGTATCGACAATGTTTTACAAAAGTACGAGTCTTGACGAATTTAGGCTGTAAACAAACCTAGAAAATGAAAGAATTTTGTAAAATTATATTTATTACTATATTGCCAATTAATTGAAAATGACATATAATCGGACTTAAGAACTAGATACATACATCAAAGTAAATGGGTGGAGGGAGGAATATAAGTATGAATATGGATGCTATGCCGTTAGCTAGACAAGTGGATTACGTTTTTCGCCAGCTGGAGGAAGAATTGACGCATGCGACCGCAGGTACGGTTATGATTCACATTCGCAATAATGCGATCGGCAAGTTCGGGATGCGGCATAATCCGATTGAAAGCAAGAACGGACAAGTTGAGCATGCCGGGCAAGGAATGACGCCGCTGCAGGTGCAAGCTTTTCGAAAGCTGGCTATCGATGCATTGAAACTTAGGCGCAATTGGACGCACGGCGAGATCGTGTATGATTTCGCAGTCAGGCCAAGCGCTGGAACATGGTCGGCTAGCATCTGTTATGAATCGAATTACAACACGTCTAATTGGAATCACCGTTATCAGCCGAAGCATCCTTCTGCCTCGGAATGGGACAAGTAACGGCGCAGAAACCCCCGACTCCAGCTCTGGAATCGGGGGTTTCTGCGTCGTTAAGGATGGTGGTGGCCGTGATTGAAATGAACGTGTTCCTCCAGCCAAGCAGTCGTTTCTTTATCGAGGGCGGGAGTGAAGAAGCCCAACAGCAGCGGTAGCAGAAACAAGAAATAAATAAAAACACTTTTCCAATTAATGTTATTCGTAGGGCTGTGGTCATGCTGGTTGTTTTTGTCGGAATGATCGCCTATCTGACCAACACAACCGTAATTATGATGGCCGTCGTCTAAAGAATGATTGCAGTAGTCGTGATTGTAGAGATGATCAGCGTGATTGTGGTTATGGTGATTATGATGGTGGTGGTGGCCGTCTTCCATGCCGCAACCGCAGCTGGCGGAATGATTATTCGTCGATTTCGAAGAGGCCGTGTAGGCTTGATGAAAGGCGAATGCGAGAAGAATAAAAGAGCTAACGCGGATCAGCGGCTCCAACCAACCTGCGGCGAGTAGGGGAAGTTGACCTGAGTAATCCAAATATACGATTAGCAGGGCAAAGCCGGCCAGCAGAGCGGCTTTTATCCAATTATGAGTCATAACGCCGCCTCCATTAAAGCCGCTCCAGCCAACACAAGAACGAACGCTCCCAGCGCAACGGCCAACACGATTTTCGTCCGGAAAGCGGAAAGCAGCATGAGCATATTTTTAATATCGATCATTGGACCAAAGACGAGGAAAGCAAGCAGTGGTCCCGCTGAGAAAATACCTGTAAAGCTCGAAGCGATAAATGCATCCGACGTGGAGCAAATTGAAAGCAGGAAAGCGAAGCCCATCATGAATGGATACGCAAGTACTGGCTGATCGGCAATAGCGGACAGCGCTTCTCGATCGACAAAGCTCTGCATCATCGCAGTGAGCAGTGCACCAATAATCAAATACTTGCCCATATCGAATAGTTCCTCCGAAGCATGACCGATCGTGCCAGACAGGCGTGAACGAAAACGAACCGGTTTTGGACCAGTTGAGCCGTGTGTGGCCTGAGAATGAGGCAGCACTGCAAGCTTCACTTGCTCCTTCAGCAAGTTGCCTTTCGTGAACCTATAGATCAACAAGCCGATGACGGTAGCGACTAGGAAGGCTATTCCCATCCGACTGTATGCGATGGCGGGGGTGGAACGAAAAGCGGCGTATGTTGATAGAAACACGACCGGATTGACGATCGGTCCGGCAAGTAAATAAACGATGCCGATATAAGCGGGCATTCCTTTTCGGATGAGCCGCCTTACAACGGGTATCATGCCGCACTCGCAAAGCGGGAACAGCAAACCGAGCAAGCCGCCGAACACCACCCCGATGAATGGATTTCGAGGCATAATTTTTGCGATTAGTTCATCTGATACGAACATTTGAAGGAGGGCGGAGAATAGAACGCCGATTAGAATGAATGGAAAAGCTTCCAGAAGAATGCGGAGAAACAGCAGTTTGAACAGCTGTAAATCCGGTGAGCCGAGCGCTGCTAAAGTATGCGATTCACCTGATAAAATGAGGCTAAGCATAACAAGGCACCCTACGCCCAGCAAGAGCGTTCCGAGCCGAAACAACAATTTCATTCGAGCCAGTCCCCTTTTTGCTTGCTAGCTTGTAATAGCCGATAAATTTGCACCGAGTGCAATCCATGAGATACAGAGCGCCAACCATGTGCAAACAGAGTGAAACCTATACGCACATTGAGTGCATACGCAAACTGAGCGCAAACCGAGAAAACTAGGCATAAACCGCGAATCCCATGCGCAAACCGAGCGCAACCCTATGCGCAAAATGAGCGAGTACTTGGGCAAGCAAGTGCAACCGATGAGCAAACCGAGCGCAACCCATGCATATACCGAGCGTAACTCATTAGTAAATGGAGCGAATCCCGTGGGCAAACCGAGTGCAAATCATGCTCAAATCGAGGGGATACCATGAAAAAGCCATGGGGTAACCCGAGCATAACCCATGCATACACGAGAAACCTATGACAAACCGAGCGCAACTCATACTCAAACCAAATGCAAACCATGCACATTTTTTTTGTAGCTTGTTTGCGGCAGTTTGACTGTATAGATTTCCTTCCAGTCTATGCATGTCCGTATACGAATAGGACAACTTTTAAACGGAATTAGGGGCGATTCATCTTCTTGACTTTAGGAGGCTCGGCGTTATAATGAGGGTAACGCGTTGATGGGAACAAGTAAGCTTGAGGCGTTTATGCGAGCAGAGAGCCGGTGGGTGGTGCGAACCGGAGCAAGCCTTAAGCCGAATGGATCCTGGAGTGGAGTGCGGAACGCGGCAATCGGTGCCGCCAATGCATCCCGGCTGTTCCCCGTTATGGAACCAAAGAGGCTTTGCCGACTTTTCGTCCCCGACCGATTCGGGTTTACGAACAAGACGGCGATAGCGAATTAGGGTGGCACCACGGTCCTTCGTCCCTTTGCGGCGAAGGCTTTTTTGCGTTCGCCAATCATTATCGGTCCAGATTTATTAAAGGAGAGATATTAGATGGGTAAAGTATTATCGGGTATTCAACCGAGCGGACAATTAACTATAGGGAATTACATCGGCGCGCTCCAAAACTTCGTCAAACTACAGCATACTGAAGAATGCTTCTTTATGGTTGTCGACATGCACGCCATCACAGTGCCGCAGGAGCCTGCAGCATTGCGCGAGCAATCGGAAGCGGTAGCCGCTTTGTTTATTGCGGCAGGCATCGATCCATCCAAAGCAAACGTCTTTATGCAGTCGCATGTTCCTGCACATGCGGAGCTGGGTTGGATGTTGACGACGCTCACCAATATGGGCGAATTGGAGCGAATGACGCAATTTAAAGATAAATCAGCTGGCAAAGAATCGGTAGGCGCAGGCTTGTTCGTGTATCCTTCTTTGATGGCAGCCGATATTTTGATCTACAACGCTGATCTCGTACCGGTCGGAGACGACCAGAAGCAGCATTTGGAATTGACCCGCGATTTGGCTCAACGGTTCAACCATCGGTTTGGTGATTACTTCACGCTTCCTAAGCCGTATATTCCAGAAGTGGGCGCAAGAATTATGGGGCTTGACGACGCCAGCAAGAAAATGAGCAAAAGCAGCTCTAATCCAGGCAGCTTCATTACGTTGCTCGATCCGCCCGACGTTGTCCGCAAGAAGATTAGCCGGGCGACGACCGACTCCGGCCGCGAAGTGAAGTTCGATCCGGCGAATAAGCCGGAGATCAGCAACTTGATGGGCATTTACGCACATTGCTCCGGCCTGACGCTGGCGGAGATCGAGGCACGTTATGAAGGGCAAGGTTATGGGCCGTTCAAGAAAGAGCTAGCCGAGCATGTCGTTGCGGTTCTGGAACCGCTGCAAGCCCGGTACAATGAAATTCGCAGCTCCGGCGAAATTCATCAGATCTTGAAGCGGGGTGCTGAGCGTGCAGCGGAAGTTGCGAACAAAACAGTAGCCGATGTGAAAGAAAAAATGGGCTTCCTCGCTCCGAGAGCTTAATTGTTTGGTTTTTCGGCTGTGAGAAGCATTTAGAGCAACCACGTCAATTGGTAACTAAGGTGTGCGAAGCGCGAATACGTTGCGGGTAAGGTTCTGTAAGGCTCAAAAGCGCCTTACGGCGGCAAAATGTGGCAGCGACGATGCTGTAAGGCTCGAAAGCGCCTTACGGCGGCAAAATGTGGCAGCGACAATGCTGAAAGGCTCGAAAGCGCCTTACAGAAGCAAAAATGTGACAGCGACGACGCTGTAAGGCTCGAAAGCGCCTAACAGAAGCAAAAATGCCGCAGCGAAGGCGCTGTAAGGCTCGAAAGCGCCTTACAGAAGCAAAAACGCCGCAGCGACGGCGCTGTAAGGCTCGGAAGCGCCTTACAGCAGCAAAAACGCCGCAGCGAACGGCGCTGTAAGGCTCGAAAGCGACTTACAGCGGCAAAAATGTGACAGCGACGACGCTGTAAGGCTCGAAAGCGCCTTACAGCAGCAAAAACGCCGCAACGACGACGCTGTAAGGCTCGAAAGCGCCTTACAGAAGCAAAAACGCCGCAGCGAAGGCGCTGTAAGGCTCGAAAGCGCCTTACAGCAGTAAAAATGCCGCAGCGACGGCGCTGTAAGGCTCAGAAGCGCCTTACAGAAGCAAAAACGCCGTAGCGATGGCGCTGTAAGGCTCGAAAGCGCCTTACAGAAGCAAAAACGCCGCAGCGACGGCGCTGTAAGGTAGCTGAGAAGCCACCGTAAGACGTAAAACCGTCTTACAACGGCGAAAAAGTAGCTGAGAAGCCTCTGTAAGACGTAAAACCGTCTTACAGAGGTAAAAAATTAGCTGAGAAGCCGCTGTAAGACGTAAAACCGTCTTACAGAGGTAAAAAAGTAGCTGAGAAGCCACCGTAAGACGGAAAACCGTCTTACAGAGGCAAAAAAGTAGCTGAGAAGTCGCTGTAAGACGTAAAACCGTCTTACAGAGGCGAAAAAGTAGCTGAGAAGCAGCTGTAAGACGTAAAACCGTCTTACAGAGGCAAAAAAGTAGCTGAGAAGCAGCTGTAAGACGTAAAACCGCGTTACAGCAGCAAAAAAGTAGCTGAGAAGCCGCGTAAGCCGCAATACAGCCATACCCACTTACAGAGGCGCAATTCCATACCAAAAATCAAAAAGCCCCGACTGGCCATTCACTTCATGGCCAGTCGGGGCTTTTTCCGATGCTTACTCCGCACGGCGGCGCAATCTTGCTTTTACGATAAAACCGCTGCCGATCATCAAAATCGATAAAATACCAAACAGAGCGGCAAACCAGCCGTTGATCGAAATCGAGACCGCGGTAGCGAGCATGAGCACGACGGACAAAACGGCAAATAGCAGAGATAGAGGTTTGGACATGGCGTATCGTTTCTCCTTTTTTAAAACCGGTAATTTAAAAAATTGCGGAAAGAAGCATAGTTTGCAATGGAGTGAGCATAATAAGCTTGCAAGCTTGCAAAACACAAAGTTCCTATACTGAAAGGAGATTTTCCGCATGGCTAGCAACAGAAGCAGTAATCAACTGGTGGTTCCTCAAGCACAACAAGCACTGAATCAAATGAAATTGGAAGCAGCCCAAGAGCTGGGCGTACAAATTCCGGCCGACGGCTACTATGGCAATGTATCGACTCGCGATGCAGGTTCTTTAGGCGGATACATCACTAAAAAGCTTGTCCAAATCGCCGAGCAACAATTGTCCGGTTCGAGCAACTTCCGTTAATCGCTTTTTATACACAAAGAATAGCCATAGGCTCAAGGGAAACCTTGAGCTTTTTGCTGTTTCTGGAAATCGATCAGCGCGGCAAAAAGAAAAGCCCCTTCTTATTGTGCGACGGGGCTTTTCTGAAGTCAATCCCAATTGCGTTATCTCCAAAAGATGACTGAACCGTAATGTTCAATAAGTGTTCATCCGCAGCCGCTTCGTCAAACGTTCGTCGCTAAGCCAGCCTACGTATGAGCCAACCGTCTTATATTCCCGATCCATCAGCAAAACGCCGACAAAAGGGTACTGTTTGCGATGCCGATAGCGGACGTCGGACCAGCGTACCTCATAACCCCATTCATGCTCTTTCACATCGGCGCAGGCGAATTTGGTAAAATAGAGAAAGGAGCGGATAGCCGGGTCGTTTTGCGATTTCGCTACGGCCGGATGATCGGAGCATGTCGCTTTGTCGAGCCAGCGCAGATTTCCTCCACGCAAATCTCCAATATGAAAGGTGCCGTCCTCCGTCCGCTTCACGATGTTCCAGTTTGCCAATGAAATAGTCGGAATGACGATAGTGGCATCCGTTGGCTTGCGATACGGATCAAGCTTCGAAACCGCCCGCATCGTCGCCCGTTGGGCAACCGTTCGCCAAATAAAATAAACGGCGGTGAATGCGTAAAGAAGCGAGAAGAGGAGAGCAGGAGACGCAGCTCCGATCGCCCACAGAACAATAGCCCCGACATGAGTAGCGAAAATGACCGGATCGAAAATATGGATAATGTTCCATGATATCCATTTATCCGTGAAAGGCCGCATAGCCTGCGTGCCATAAGCATTGAACAAATCGGTAAGCACGTGTACGCACACGGACAGCAGCACCCAGCCGCCTACATGCAGCCAAGGAAGGCTGCCTCGGTAAAAGAGCTGCAGCAGTCCGGTAATTAGTATGGTCCAGATGGCAATCGCCGGCAGCGAATGCGAAATGCCGCGATGGTTGCGGATATAGCTGGCGTTTCCTTTTAAACGCAAAAAAGTATCGAAATCCGGCGCCTGTGAGCCAACGACTGTTCCAATTAATACGGCCATATGAATGGACGGGTTGGCGGCAACGACGGGATCGACGGCGGCAAGCCCAGCTAGACCGATGCCCATGACAAGATGTGTGCCTGTATCCACAGTGTATTATCCTCCTCTTTCGTTAGCGATGCCGGATGGTGGATGGAACGAGCGGCACCCAAGACTTTAAATGTAGTATCAACGAAGAAGAACGACTTTATCAAAAACAGCGCCATCGCATATATGGCAATAAGCAAAGGGAGAAGTGGAGATGCAAGCGATTTGTTTTGCCGAATACCGGATTGAAGACAGGCACCGGGATACTTATTTGGCCTATACGGCCAAGCTGTTGGAGAAAACGGCTGGCGTCCATTTATATGAAGGAACAGATCAAATCAACCTGTTCGTGGAAATATGGCATGCTGTCGACGAGAAGGAGGCTGAGCAGATAAAAAAAGAACGCTGCGCCGAGCGTTCTCCATGGTATCGCATAGCCGAATGGATTCCCGGCGGAGCGGATAAAATGCATGTGTGGACTTTCAAGCCGGCAGCTTTGCCATCCGAAGACCGTTAGTTCTCGCGGCTGCCCGATATTGGCGTCGTATTCGTGACAACGCCGCCTTCAAAAGGATATTCGTAGTTAATGGGGCCGTCAAAGGTTACATAATCGAGGTTCAGCATGAGCAGCAAATAGCGCATGCCGGTCGAAGGATCGCTGATGATGATATGGTCGCGTCCAGCCGCTTCGATGACTCCGCGGAAAATTTTCGCATTCCATTCGCGATTGTTTTCGTAGGTCATATAGAAAGTGCCGACTTTGCCGCGGTTCAAACGGAGGATGTTCTCAACGTAGGATTCTTCGGCAACTGGTACGGCGACGATATTGCCGCCTCCTTGCGTGATAAAAGAACCGCTTGGCACGCTAGGTACGCCAGTCGGCATGGATTGGACGCCCATTACGCCAGCATGGGACATTGGCATATTCGGCCCGACGGCTGCAGGCATCATTTTCGGCCCTACGTTCGAAGGCATTACCATGTTTGGCCCTACGTTCGAAGGCATTACCATGTTTGGCCCTACGTTCGAAGGCATTACCATGTTCGGTCCTACGTTCGAAGGCATTACCATGTTCGGCCCTACGTTCGAAGGCATTACCATGTTTGGTCCTACGTTCGAAGGCATCACCATGTTTGGTCCTACGTTCGAAGGCATCACCATGTTTGGTCCTACGTTCGAAGGCATCACCATGCTTGGTCCTATGCTCGAAGGCATCACCATCTTCGGTTCTACGCTCGAAGGCATGACCATTTTCGGTGCCACACTGGCAGGCAGCGTCTTGCTTGGTTCGGCACTGGCCGGGAGCACGGCCGATTTGTTCGGTCCTGTGCTAGCGGGCAGCGTCTGCGCGCCGTATCCGCCGTATCCTCCCGTGTTGGCCGGACTGACCGGCCCATTGTAACCATAACCACCATAACCGTTAGACATTATGTTGCTCCTCGCTTTCGTTTATGCAAATTAATGGAATGCCTTGATGCCTATCAGCGGTAAACGCTCGGACAATCTGCCGATGTCGGAAAAAGAAGCAATGCAGATATCGCTTTCCCGAGCTTTCTGATAGAAGTAACCCTTCTGCGTAGCTTCGAAACCTCCAGGGCTTTGATAGACCATTTGCGGAATAGAACGAATATTTTTGAAATCGAGGCAGTTGCCCAGAACGCGCTTAACGCCGACGTTGCCGATCATCAGCATGCCCAATTCGCCTTCTCCTTCGGTCTCTGCTCTCATTAGCCTGGCAAGCATTTTGGTATCTTCGGAATTGGATTTGATGACTGCCATAAGGTTAGAGCGTTCCCTTCCTTTCGCAATCTTTGCCGGTTGGCATTACCTCAAGCGCTAGGCATCAAACTACATAGACATCATATTGTGCGCCCGCCCAAAGGGTTCCAAATTATTTGTCACAATTTGAATGGCGAATTGATGAACAATGGGCTCGAACGTTGTCATTGTTATATTTTTTAGGTATGATTAAGAACGATTCAACAACGAAATGTTAAGGACGCGTCAGCGTCTTGCTGCATAATTTAGGAGGCATTGCAACGTGTTGGAAGACTTAATCGCAATAACAAAACCAAAGCTCCTAAGGCTCAACGTGTTTGCCGCCATCGGCGGCTTCTGGGTTGCTTCCAAATGGCATATCGATTGGTTGACGCTGCTCTGGGTCGTACTGGGGACAACGCTCACCATTGCGTCGGGATGCGTCATCAACAATTATTGGGATCGTGAGCTGGATTTGAAAATGGAGCGGACGAAGAACCGCCCGCTGCCGACTGGCCGACTGACACCGAACTTTGTGCTCGGATACGGCATCGTTCTTGGCATTGTCGGACTGGCTATTCTGTTTTTGCTCGTCAACCCGCTTACCGGTTGGCTTGGATTTCTCGGATGGTTTGTTTATGTCATCATCTATACGATGTGGCTGAAGCGGACTTCGACTTGGAACACATCCATCGGCGGCATTTCGGGAGCGATGCCTCCCGTACTCGGCTATTGCGCTGTAACGAATGAAGTGGATGCTGGAGCTTGGCTGCTTTTTATTTTCTTATTTTTATGGCAGCCGCCGCATTTCTGGTCGCTTGCGATTCGTCGGGTGGAGGAATACCGGGCTGCCGGCTTTCCAATGCTGCCGGTCGTGAAAGGGATCAAACGGACCAAGCTGCAAATGATTCCTTACGTCGTGCTGCTTATCCCGACTTGCATACTAATGTATGTATACGGTTATGTCGGCATCGTATTTCTTATCGTATCCATTCTGTGCGGCGTCATTTGGGCGGTACAAACGATTCAAGGCATGAAAGCCAAGGACGACGAGAAGTGGGCGAAAGTAAATTTCCTTATTTCCGTCAATTATTTGATGGTCGTCTTCATCGTCATGATGGCCAACACGATAAAGTAATGTAGCGTTAATTTCGGAGAGGAAGATAACGAATGGCATTTTTACGGAAGCATAGCTTTAAAATCGCCGTACTTGCGCTTTGCGCGGCAATGGGCATTTATTTGTTAATTACCAATCTCTCGCAAAACGATGAGAAGATGCCGATTCAAAAAGCGGCGCCCGCATTCGAGCTGTCCGATATCGACGGCAATGAGGTATCGCTCGCTTCGACTAACGGCAAAGCGCGCCTCGTCTATTTCTACTTCGCGAACTGCCCGGATGTCTGTCCACCGACGACGTTCTTGCTGTCGGAGACGCAGGATTTGCTCGAAAAGAAAGGCGTGCTTGGAAAAAGCGCGGAGATGATTTCCATTACGTTCGATCCGGAACGGGATACGCCGGAAGTCATCCGGGCGTTTGCCGAGCGTAATTTCGCGGAGCCGAATAACGGCTGGCGGTTTTTGCGCGGCGAAGGAGACGCTACCATCCAACTGGCTCAGGATTTTGGAGTCGGCGTGAAGAAGGACGAAGTGAATAAATCGTTTATTCATTTCAATACGATCACTCTCGTCGATAAGGACGGTCAAATTCGCAAATGGATTAACGGCAGCGACGAAAATTTGACGCCGGAGATGCTGGCCGACGATTTGATCCGACTGGCGAAGGAATAAGCGAACGTGGATATTTTCTTTCATATTTTATGGAGCAATATATTGCCGCTGACATTGATGATTTTAGTAGGATTCACAATGCAGCGGCTTTTTTCTTTGGATATCCGAACGCTTTCGAAGCTGAATTTTTTCGTGTTTTCCCCGGCCGTTATATTTAAGCTCCTTTATACGACGGATATTTCCGTCTCCTTAATCGGCAAGGTACTGCTGTTTGTCGCCGTATTTCTTGGATTGCAATGGGTAGTCGTAGAGGCGGCCATTCGGTTGCGAAAACTGCAGGGAGGAATGCGGGGGGCGATGCGCAACAGCGTGCTTTTCTACAACAGTGCCAATTACGGCATACCGCTCAACCAGCTCGCTTTTGCCGGCAATCCGTACACGTTGTCCGTTCAAATCATGGTGATGGTTACGCAATCGCTGCTTCCCAATACATACGGCATATACAGCGTCAACGCGCACAAGCTCCATTGGCGCGAAACTGTAAGGACCATTTTGTCCCAGCCGATTATTTACGTTATTCCGCTTGCCTTCGCGCTGAACGGCATGGAGGTAACGCTGCCGAAGTCGGTCGAGACTCCGATCAACTACCTTGCAGACGCCTTTATCGGCACTGCTTTGCTGACGCTAGGCGTTCAACTGGGCAGCATGAAATGGAATATTCGGCGGTCGCTGTTCATGAATGTTTTGCTTTCCAATTTTTTAAGACTGGCTGCCGGACCAGCGCTTGCCGCCTTTACCGTATGGGCAATCAGTCATTGGATCGAGATCGACCGGATGATGGCGGCGGCGCTGATTGTCTCGTCGGCCGTACCGACTTCACTAAGCAGCGTGCTGCTTGCGGTCGAGTTCGACAACGAACCGGAATTTGCTTCACAGGCCGTATTTTTGTCCACGTTGGTCAGCATTGTCACGGTAACCGTCGTTATTTATTTGGTTCATATTTGATCGTCCTTGCTCCATTCGGCGGCGGGCTTTGGGTAGCGGATATGCTCCTCGAGGCCCGCCTTTTCAAATTGCTCGATTAAGTATTCCTCAGGCGTATGCTCGACGCCGGAATAACCGCGTCTAGTATAGATATGGTCGGCGTCGGGAAACAGATCGCTCAGCATGCCGCGAATCCGCTTGCCCGACGAATCGTTGTCGGTGAATATGTAGACTTGCATTCCTGCCGTTTGCTTGCGCAGCCGATCCAGCTGATCCGGCCCGGGCGTTCCGAAGGTGCAATAGACAGGAATGTCCTCGTGCAGCACTTTCCGGATACGGCTCCGGTCGTTTTTTCCTTCTACAATAATGGCAATATCCACGTTGCGACCTCCGTCTGCGTAGCTTCAAGAAGAGGACAGCCAATAGAGAAGATGGTGTCCTATTAGCCAATAGTGTATCAGTAATCGGCCGTTAAAAAAAGCGATCCCGCCGCTCATGGAAGCGGCAGGATCGCTTATCGGTTTTTGTTGAACCTTTGATTGTCGTTATTAGCACCAAGCGCAGGCGATAATGACAAGCAAGATAAACAGAACAAGGATTAGCGCTATGTTAGAACCATGATGATGGCCGTGACGGGCGGCATCAACTGTTTGCGACATCGATGAGTCACCCCTCTCTTTTCAAGTTTGATGCGCAAGGTCGGCAAGGCTGATCGCCGCATTACATTTTCCATATGCAAACGCGATTCTCCACCAAGCTCGCTTTGGCCTTTTGACAATGTAGTATATGTGCCGGGGTGGCAATAGCCTTGTGCGAACACCTATTTTAATGAAAAATGGGTGTTTGTCGGTAAGCCTCTTTTTCGATGGAAGGGCAGCACGGTAGCGGCAATCATTAAAGCGAGAAAAGCCAAATAATACGGCGACAAATGGTCACGGAGCTGTCCAGCCAGCATCGGACCGATAAAAGCGCCGATCGAATAAGCGATGGACAGCACAGAGAACGTTCGGCCGTATCTGGCCCCGCCGCTAAGCTCGATGAGCAGCGTCGGGATAGCCGGAATGATGACGCCTTTCGCCATGCCGACAAGAAGCAGCGCTAGTGCGATCGGCATATAAGGACCGGATGCGAGCATGAAGTAGACAAGTCCCAGTGCGACGGAGCCCCATAACGTCCGGTAAAAGGAGGAAACTCGGTTCAGAAACAGCATACTGAGCGTAATAAGGGCGCCAATACTGACGACAGAGAAGAGCAGGCCTGTCGTCAGCATCGCTTCTTTCGTTTGCGCCATAAGCGGCAGCTCGAAGGAAAGGATGCCCTGCGCGCAACTGGTGGCAATCGGCAGGACGAAGACGAGCCAAGGAATCGGTGTGCCGGCATCTGCAACTGCCGAAGGGATGGCCGCCGGAGCCGGCGCTGCGGGCTTTGCGGCAGCGGCCGTCGCCGGAATATCACGTACGAAGAAAAGGGAACAAACGGCGGTCACGATCAAAATCCAGCCCAGTACATAGAAAGCGGTCGTGAAGCCGATCTTGGCGACCAGAAAAGCGCCTGCGGCAGGGGAAATGACGGTGGCCAGCGTATGCACGAGTCCGTTGCCGGCCATCAGCTTCCCTTGTTCCTCCCGGTTGCTGGTCATTCGAGCGAGCAGCGCCAGACAGGCGGGAGAAAGAAACGCCAGCACGAATCCGCTGATGGAACGGATGGTAAGGAGCTGCCAAGGGTTCGTCACATAAGATTGAAACAGCAGCAGCACGCCGGCTCCCATCAGGCTGAAGAAAATGAATAGCTTGCTGCCATAGCGGTCAACGCCATACCCGGCCATCAGATTGCCGGGGAGGTGAGTAATCGAATACATGCCCATCATCAATCCGATAAAAGAAGGAGCGGCCCCGAGAGAGATCGCGAACGGCGTCAAAATCGGGTATTGCGCATGCAGATCGAAAAAGGCGACAAAAAGAAACAAATAAAGCCATAATGCCGTTTTCACGTCCGGAACCCCCTTGCGTAACTTCATAGTCTACTTGTACGTAAAAGGAGGACAGGATATGTCTAGTCCAATAGACCTGCCACGTTTACGGTAGATTATGGGTGGGGTATAATGTTTGATAATGAGGGTACGCTCGCGTTATAATAGGGGGGATTGGGTTGGATTTTTTGAATTTCTCGAATTATGATTGGAACACCTGGACTACGTTTCTGAAAGAGCATTGGATCGTTCTGGCTGTGGCGCTCGTCGTCCTGCTGCTCGTAATCGGCATTGTGAAGACGGTTTTGAGATGGGCGCTTGTCGCTGTGATCGTCGTCGGTATTGTCGTGTATAGCGGGTACAGCATGGACGATTTGAAGGCAATCGGGACGAAAGTAGCCGACAGCGTGAAGCAGGAAGCGGTCACGGCGATGGTCGGCGAAGTGGAGAAGGCGACGTTTGCAACCAATTCGGACGGTTCTTTTACGGTGAAGACGGACAATTTGGAGTTGAAAGGCAAGCCGGGAAGCGGCGAAGTGTCCGTATCTTTCCGCAATGCGCCGCTCGGAACGTGGAAAATTGACGATACGATACAGAGATTGATCGACGAAGCGAAGCAAAATAGTAAAGCGTAAGCGGCGAGAAGCAGTTACGCCGAGGAACGGTAAGGAGGGGAACGGCATGACAAACGGTCTAGGATGGGACTCCACGCTGGAGCCGATCGCGATTGTCGTTCTCCTGCTGCTGCTTGGCTCGCTCTTGCAAGGGATGAGAAGAGGCGCATCGGGTTCAGCGAAGCGTCTTTTCTTCTTTTTATGGGACGCCGTCTCGCTGGTGGTTTGCCTGCTCGTTGCCTGGAAAGCAGCCGGAGCGTTGTCGAGTCCGGCGGCCGAATGGCTGACACGGGCGGTACAAGTGCCGGAAGGCGCGCTAAGCGGGTGGCAAAATTATTGGTACACGCTGGTTACTGGCCTTAGAGATTTTTCGCTGCTGCGTTTCGCCGTTTTGTTCTTGCTTACCTATGTGCTGCTTCGTCTGATCGTCTCTGCGCTGCTGACGCCGCTTGCAGGCCTGCTTCTGGCCGGGACGGGCCGCCAGCGTTCGGAAGGACGCCACGCTGCGTCCGTCATTCCCGGCAGTCGGGCGGCAAGTCGCGCAGCGGGAGCGGCGCTTGGTGCGGTGCACGGGGCCGGCCGCGCTTTCGTATTTATAGCGGTGCTGTTCGTATATGTATCGCTCGTACCGAATGGCTGGCTGGTCGGTGATATTAAGAAGTCGCCGCTTTACAACGAAGCGGCAGCCGTCCTGGAACCGGTCGCAGGCGACATACTGGCCGGACAAGGCCCGGTGCTGGCCGAGGCGGTGCAAGCCGAATTCCGCAAGGTGCTGCAGCGCAAATACGAGCTAATCGATGCAAATATTCCAGACGATATCGGACAAGCGGCGCTTGAAGTGACGAAGGGAAAGTCGGACGAGGAAGCGAAGGCGCGGGCTCTGTACGACTGGCTGGGTACTAGAATCGCTTACGACTGGGATAAGGCCAACAATTATGTGGAGCAGGGAGTCTGGAAGGAACAGACGCCTAGCGATACGTTTCGGACGAGGATAGGCGTATGTATCGATACCGCAAGGTTGTATGCCGTTATGGCAAGAGCGGCTGGCTTGGATGTGCGGGTCGTGACCGGACTTGGCGCCGACGGGCGCGGAGGCTACGGGCCGCACGCCTGGAACGAGGTGCGGGTCGGCGGCGAGAACGGCTTTTGGATTCCGCTGGACGCGACATGGGCCTCGTCGGGCGATTGGTTTAACCCGCCCGGCTTTGACAAAACACATATTCGGGAAGCTTAGCCTTCTCACTTGAACATAAAGAACGATAACAGAAGAGCATGAGGTGAGAGCTTTGCACGACGATCCGCAGAAGCGGGAAATAGTAAACAGACGGCATTTTTCGTTTCGGCTGAATTTTTTCTTTTTTGTCGTATTTGGACTTTTTAGCATTCTTATTATTCAGCTTGCCATTTTGCAGTTCGTGGAGGGGCCGACGCTTAGCGCCGCAGGCAGCAAGAAAAGCACGAGAAGCGTGAAAATCGCGCCGATTCGCGGCAATATATACGATTCTGCGGGCGAGCCGATCGCTTATTCCACATCGACGCAATCGCTGTATTTCACGATCTCCGCTGAGTTCAGAACAAAGGACCCGGATTACGCGATCGGAGTCGCCCAGAAGCTGGCTTCTGTGTTCGACAAGTACGGCGATCCCGAGAAAGCGATGACGGTCGACGATATCATTCGTCAGATGGACCTCGATTTCCGCCGCAACATTATCTCGACGCCGAGACGGATCAAGTCCGGACTGACTCAGAAGGAAATCGCATATTTCCTCCAAAACCGCAGCGAATTTGCGGGCGTCGATATCGTCGAGGAAAGCGTCCGCAATTACAGCAACGATTCTGTCTCGGTACAGCTTGTCGGTTACTTGAAGAAATACCGAGGCGTAAAGGAATCGGTTGATTTCTATAAGGACAAGGGCAGCGTAGAAGATCCGCAGCTTCAATATTTGGATGAAGAAGACGTAGGCTTCGACGGGCTGGAATATATGTATCAGGACATCCTGCGCGGCAAAAACGGATTGAAAAGCTATCCGGTCAACAATGCCGAGCGGATTATCGGGCCGATGGAAATTACGAATCCAGAGAAGGGCGCCGATTTGTTTCTGACGATCAACCGCAACGTACAGTTGAAGACCGAAGAAGCGATTATGAGCCATTTGAAAAAAATAAGCACTTCTCCGAACCGCTTCGAACGCGCGGAATATGCGAAGACGGGTTATGCCGTTGCGATGGAGGTTCAGACCGGCAAGGTTATTACGATGGCCAGCATGCCGGACTACGATCCGAATATTTGGGCTGGCGGCCGTATTAGCAGCGAAGACTACGAGAACTTCGAGTCGGTGCTGAGGAACGGTACGATCGGCGAGGTTTACGCCAAATACGATTCGAAAAACGAACGGGATCGTCACCCGTCTTCGCTCGTTCCTCCTGGCTCGACACTGAAGCCGTTGTCGATTCTGATCGGCCTGAACGAGAAGCTGTTTACCACGTCGACGACATATAACGATAATGGCGCGTTCTTTTTCGGACGCGAAGGACATCAGGTTCGAATCGGTAACGCAGGCGGTCACGCGTACGGCTTGCTAGATCCGGCCAGAGCGATTGCCAAGTCGTCCAACCCGTTCATGGCG
The DNA here is from genome assembly GCF_042885235.1 of Paenibacillus sp. NPDC058071. Taxonomy (NCBI): domain Bacteria; kingdom Bacillati; phylum Bacillota; class Bacilli; order Caryophanales; family Paenibacillaceae; genus Paenibacillus; species Paenibacillus sp. NPDC058071. The sequence continues at coordinate 380,434 of NZ_JBHVSK010000003.1, read as the reverse complement.
GCGATGGTCGGCAACAATTTGTACAAAAAGTATAACGGCGCCAAAGGGGTCGACGTTTGGGACGATTACATGAAGCAGTTCGGCCTCGGAGTCACGACCGGCAGCGGCTTGAAGGGCGAGTCGGCCGGCACCGTCGACTACTATCATGAGGCGCAGAACGCGAGCTCGCAATCCGCGCTTGTCCGCGCATCATTTGGTCAACAGGCCCGCTACACGCCGCTTCAACTAGCGCAATATGCGACGATGCTGGCCAATCACGGAAAACGGCTGAAGCCGCAATTCGTCAGTGAAATCCGGAACTCTGACGGCAGCGTGCTGCAAAGCTTTAAACCGGAAGTTCTAAATACTGTTGATTTGCCGGACTCCTATTGGAAAGAAATCGAGACGGGCATGTCCCAAGTTAACGTGCAGGGCTTCAACGGTGTTTCCTACACCTTTAACCGGAAAACCGGTACGGCGGAATCGAGCGTTAAGGGACGGATGGCGGATAACGCGGTGTTCATCGCTTATGCGCCGGCTGACAATCCGAAGCTTGCCGTCGCGGTTGTTATTCCGGACGGGGGCTTCGGCGGCTGGGGCGCCGCGCCGATCGCCCGCCAAATTTTCGACGCTTACGATTATGAGATCGGCCTGAACGGCGTGCCAGGAAAGAGCAAGGATAGCGGCAATGGAGGCAGCGCCGAAGGAGGCGCGGCCGATGCTCCCGCAAACGGCAACGCGCAGTAAGCTCGCGGTCTCGCGAGGGAACGATAAGGCAAGAATGATAAAGCAAGAAATAGTAAAGCAAGAACGATAAGGCAAGAACGATAAAGCAAGAACGATAAGGCAAGGTCATTTCAAGCGTTGCAAGGCAGATGCTGAAAGCCTTTGCGCATAGTAGATATAAGCTGCTTTCGTCGGCCGTTTAACGGTCGGCGAGGCAGCTTTTTTTATGCCAAATTGTGTATTAGATACTCGTATTAAGCGCAATCAAAAATGCTCTTTTTTTGTTAATTTTGTGATATGATAGTGATCGTGCTAGGAAAATTTACCGGTTATTGCGCAACGGAAAGTGGGGGGAGTGCGTTGCACGAGGACGATCAGAAACGCCAAATTTCAAACAGGCGGCATTTTTCATTTCGTTTGAACGTTTTCTTTTTGATCAATTTTGTATTATTCAGCGTATTGATTATTCAGTTGGCCATCCTGCAGTTTGTGGAAGGTCCTACTTTAACGGAGATCAGCAACAAAAAATATACGAGAAGAGACAGTATTCCGCCGATTCGCGGCAACATTTACGATTCCGCAGGCGCTCCTATCGCTTACTCGACGTCGACCCAGTCGCTTTACTATACGGTACCGCCGGGCTTTAAGGTGAAAGACCCGGATTATGCCAGAGCTGTTGCCCAAAGCATTGAGAATGTATTTACGGAATACGGCGACCCGGAGAAAGAGATGTCCGTCGACGATATTATTCGTCAAATGGATTTGGAAGCGAGACGCAACGTATTATCTACGCCGCGGCGCATTAAGTCGGGGTTGACGCAGAAGGAGATCGCTTACTTTTTACAAAACCGCACCACGTTCAACGGAATCGAAATCGTCGAGGAGAGCGTCCGTAATTACACCAATGATTCGGTTGCTGTGCAGCTTGTCGGGTATTTGAAAAGATTCGGCGGCGGCGTCAAGGATAATCTTTCATTCTACAAAGAAAAAAGCTTGGAGAAGGACCCGCTGCTTAAATATTTGGAGGAAGAAGAGGTTGGAGTCGACGGACTGGAATTTATGTATCAAGATGTGCTGCGCGGAAAAAACGGTCTGAAGATGTACCCGATCAACAAAGACGAGCGGGTTATCGGCCCGATGGAAATCACGAATCCGCAAAAAGGCGCCAGCCTCTACTTGACCATTAACCGGCAGGTGCAGCTGAAAACGGAAGACGCCATCATGAATCATATTAAAAAAATAAGTACCTCGACGCATAAATCGGAACGGGCTGAGTACGCCAATATCGGCTATGCGGTCGCTATGGAGGTTGAAACTGGCAAAGTAATCGCGATGGCGAGCATGCCCGATTACGATCCGAACATTTGGGCCGGTGGACGGATTAGTCCGTCCGTGTACAAAAACTATGAAACGGTTCTGAACAACGGCACAATTCGCCCGGTGTACGGAAAATACGAAACGGATGATGAACGAGATCGCCATCCTTCCTCGCTCGTTCCTCCCGGCTCGACGCTGAAGCCGCTCTCGATTCTGGTCGGCTTGAACGAGAAACTGTTCACGACCAACAGCACCTATAACGATACGGGAGCCTTCTATTTCGGTAAAGCGGGGCACGAGGTTCGGATCGGCAATGCCGGCGGCCATGCGTACGGATCGCTTGATCCTGCAAAGGCGATTGGCAAATCGTCGAACCCGTTCATGGCCGCTATGGTTGGGAATAAGCTATACGAAAAATATAGAGGCAAAGCAGGCGTCGACATCTGGGACGGTTATATGAAGCAGTTTGGGCTGGGCGTCCTGACCGGCAGCGGGCTGCCTAATGAAAGCAAGGGAACGATTGACTACTATCACGAGGTCGAGACGGCCAGCTCACAATCGGCGCTGGTTCGCTCCTCCTTTGGACAGCAGGCCCGTTATACGGTGCTGCAGCTTGCCCAATACACCTCCATGCTGGCGAATCACGGCAAGCGGATGAGGCCGCAGTTTGTAAACGAGATTAAAGATTCGGAAGGCAACTTATTGCAAAGTTTCGAGCCGGAAGTTCTAAATACTGTTGATTTCCCGGACTCCTATTGGAAAGAAATCGAATTAGGCATGTCGCTGGTCGGCGTACAAGGCTTTGAGGGCGTTTCCTATACCTTTAACCGGAAAACCGGTACGGCGCAATCAAGCGTTAAGGGACGGATGGCGGACAACGCGGTGTTTATTTCCTACGCGCCAGCAGATAATCCGAAGCTTGCCGTCGCGGTCGTCATTCCGGACGGGGGCTTCGGCGGCTGGGGCGCTGCGCCGATCGCCCGTCAAATATTCGACGCTTACGACTACGAGATCGGCTTGAACGGCGTGCCGGGCAAGAATAAACAAGTTAACTTGCCGGTAGACGGGAATGCGCCCGAAGGGCAACAGCCTTAACACAATTTTAGGCCATTTTACAATTAATTTTTATCGCGCGCTGGGAGACGCGTGCGGTGCATAAATTTGATGTTGCTGGATGGAGCGACAAGTGCAAGTCTTGAGAGTGCCTGCGTAAAGAAGTGCCTGCGTAAAGACGCAGGCACTTCTTCTTTTTTGGATCAAATTATTTTAAAAGGTGAGCGCAATCGTTTCTCAAGAATCTCTTTGTCATTTCGTTGTTCTCCCCTTTTCCGTCAAACACTGATTTTAAGTTCGAACGATTTGGCGTGCAAAATTCGAGCTGCTCAAGGGGGGAGCAATTTTTTTTGGCTTAAAATGTTGCATAAGAGAAACTTTTTTGTATAATATAAAAAAAGAGTCGCTTGGCAAAATGATGTGAGCATAGGAAACATATAAGCGGCGGAGGAGAGGATAAATAATGAATCGCACTAAACCGTATAAGATGAATTCAGCCATTAAACGTTTTATTATGACAATTTTATTTCTGACCGCTGCGGCGCTGCTCGTGACAGCCTGCGGGGGAGAACGGGGACAAGAAACGGAGAGCGCGGACAACGGCAAGCTGAAAGTGACGACGACGATCGGCATGATTGCAGACGCGGCTAAAGAGGTCGGCGGCGATTATGTGGCAGTCACCGGCTTGATGGGCTCCGGCATCGATCCGCATTTATACAAAGCATCGCACGGCGACGTGGCCAAGCTGGACGATGCGGACATTATTTTTTACAACGGGCTTCATCTGGAAGGGAAAATGGCGGAGATGTTCGAGAAGCTGGAGAAGACAAAACCGACTATTGCCGTTTCCCGCAATATTTCTGAAGAACAATTGCGTGCTAATCCGGCAGCCGGAAGCGGGGCGCATGATCCTCATATTTGGTTCAATGTGAAGCTGTGGATGTCGGCGACGGAAGTGATCCGCGATACGCTGGCCCAGAAAGATCCGGCTCATGCAGACTATTATGCAGAACGGGCCGCCGATTATTTGGGCAAATTGGAACAACTCGATGCGTACGTACACGAGCAAATCGGCCTTATTCCGGAAAAAAACCGCATCCTCGTGACGGCGCATGACGCCTTCGGTTATTTCGGCGACGAATACGGATTGCAGGTGACCGGCCTACAGGGGATGAATACGATGTCGGAGTATGGTTCAAAAGATGTCAGCAAACTGCGCGACTTTCTCGTCGAGAATGGCATTAAGGCGGTATTTATCGAATCGAGCGTTCCTCGAAAATCGATTGATTCGGTTATCGAGGGTGCCAAAAAGCTTGGCCACGAGGTGGCGATCGGCGGAGAGTTGTTTTCCGATGCAATGGGCGATGAAGGAACGGAAGAGGGCACCTATATCGGCATGGTGAAGCATAACGTAGATACGATCGTTCAGGCGTTAAAATAACATTTTTGGCGGAATAGAAAGCGAGTGATCAAGATGGCAGAGCATAGAACGGCAGAGGAGAAGGTACAGCGGCAGGGAGCATCGCCGTTAACCATCCGCAACCTGAGCGCAGCTTATCAGAAAAAGCCGGTGCTGCGGGATGTCAGCTTTACTGTAAAAGAGGGCGAGCTGATCGGTGTGATCGGGCCGAACGGCGCCGGAAAGTCGACGATGATGAAAGCAGCGCTGGGCTTGATTCCACGTTTGAGCGGTGAAGTGCTGGTGTACGGCAAGCCATATAAAGAGCAACGCAAATTAGTAGGCTATGTGCCGCAGCGAGAATCGGTGGATTGGGATTTTCCAACTCACGCTTTAGATGTCGTCACGATGGGACGATACGGCCATTTGGGGCTGTTCGGAAGGCCGGGTGCGAAGGAGCGGGCCATTGCGCTGGAAAGCCTGGAGAAGGTCGGCATGGCGGACTTTGCCTATCGGCAGATCAGCCAGCTGTCCGGAGGCCAGCAGCAGCGTGTATTTCTCGCCCGGGCGCTTGCGCAGGACGCCAGCCTCTATTTTATGGACGAACCGTTCGCGGGTGTAGACGCCGCAACCGAGAAAGCGATCATCACGCTGCTGCAGGAGTTGAAGCAACAAGGCAAGACGGTAATCGTCGTTCATCATGATCTGGCGACTGTGGAGGATTACTTCGACTCGGTACTGCTGCTGAATGTGGAGCTTCGAGCATTTGGCCGGACGGAGGAAGTGTTTACGCAGGAACTGCTGCAGGAAACGTACGGAGGCAGGCTTGCCTTTCTTGGACAAAGAGACGGGACGGCGCGTGCGCGGGGCGAAAGGGTGATTCGGTAATGGAAACGTTGGGAATGTTGCTCCGCGATCCGAATATGCAATGGATTTTTCTAAGCTGTACGCTGCTCGGCTTGAGCAGCGGCATTATTGGATGCTTTTCTTATTTGCGAAAACAAAGCTTGATGGGCGATACGCTTGCGCATGCTGCTTTGCCCGGCATTTGCATCGCTTTTATGCTGACTGGAATCAAATCGCTGCCGGTGTTTCTGGTAGGCGCATTGGTGGCGGGTATTGTAGCTACCTTCGGAATTGACTGGATTACGAGGCATACGAGAATTAAAGCCGATGCGGCGATGGGCATCGTCCTGTCGGGCTTTTTCGGACTCGGCATTGTTTTGCTGACGGTTATACAGCACGGGAATTACGGCAATCAGGCCGGCTTGGATAAGTTTCTATTCGGTCAAGCGGCGGCGATGGTTGGCAGAGATGTTGTGACGATGTCGATAATGAGCGCTGTTCTGATTGCGATATGTTTCCTGCTGTTTAAGCAATTTAAGCTGATTTCATTTGATCCAGGATTCGCCAAAGGAATCGGTTATCGGGTAGCGCTGTTGGAACATTTGTTAATGTTTCTGACGGTGGTTGCTGTCGTAGCTGGCATTCAGGCGGTAGGCGTCGTATTGGTAGCGGCTTTGATCATTACACCTGCCGTATCCGCTCGCTATTGGACGCATCGGTTGGGTGTCATGGTTGCAGTATCCGGTTTGTTCGGTGCTTTGAGCGGTGCGCTCGGTACGCTTATCAGCTCGGCTGCTTCGAACTTGCCGACAGGGCCGCTGACCGTGCTTGTTGTCACTGCAGGCTTTATCTTGTCTGTATTGTTCGGGCCGGAGAAGGGGCTGCTCGCCAAGCGGCTCGTTCGCGCAAGATTGAAGCGGAAGCTGGAAATGCGGACAGTGCACGTGATGGGCACGGCGGAGACTTTGGAGTCGGATAAGGCTGTTCGAGGCGGAGTAAAGGACGCGGCAAACAAGGGGGCGACGTTATGACGACTTTTTGGATTTTGCTGACGGGGTCGCTGGTTGCAAGCTGCTGCGGCATTTTAGGCGCTTTTCTCGTCCTGCGCCGGATGGCGATGATCGGTGATGCGATTAGCCATTCGGTTATGCCGGGGATCGTCATCGCCTATCTGCTTAGCGGTTCGCGGGATTCCTTGCTTATGCTGGCGGCCGCCATGCTCTGCGGTTTGCTCGCTGTTTTCCTGATTCAGCTGTTTCAGCAGCACGGCATTCAATCGGACGCTTCGATCGGCGTCGTTTTTACCGCCATGTTCGCGTTCGGCGTGTTGCTCGTCAGCTTGTTCGCCAGACAGATACACTTAGATCAGGACGCCATTTTGTATGGCGAGATTGCTTATGTGCATTGGAATACATGGACGGTGTACGGATTCGATCTCGGGCCAAAAGCGGTTTGGTTGCTAGGCTCGACGCTGCTAGTGATCGTGCTAGTGATCGGGTTGTTCTATAAGCAGTTCAAGCTATGCGCATTCGACCCGGCGCTCGCCGCTGCACTCGGCATACCGGTAGCGCTGTTTCATTACTTGCTGATGGGGCTCGTGTCGATGGCAACGGTCAGTTCGTTCGAAAGCGTGGGGGCCATTCTCGTCGTCGGCCTACTCGTTATTCCGGCTTCCACCGCCTATTTGCTGACCGATCGTCTCGGAACAATGATCGGCTTGAGCGTTGTCGCAGGCATCGTCAGCACCGTGCTTGGCTATTACACGGCCGCTTGGCTGGACGCCTCGATTGCCGGCTGTATCGTTTGCGCCGCGTCGTTGCTGTTCATCCTCGCTTTCCTATTCTCGCCGTCGCACGGCTTAATCGCGAAAAAGCTCCGACAGCGCCAATTGGCGAGCGAATCGGCCGCCGCTTAGCCGCGGGCGGTCTGCGCAGTAAGGCGCAGGAGAGGAGTGCCTTACTGCGTGCGTTGTGACGGTGAAGCTGGCCGTTACTTCTGCCCCTGTAAGGCTCCAAAGCGTCTTACAGCAGCAGGAGTGACGGCCAATCGGAGCTGTAAGGCTCCAAAGCGCCTTACAGCAGCAGGAGTAATGGCCAATCGGAGCTGTAAGGCTCGAAAGCGCCTTACAGCAGCGGAAAGTAACTCCAATCGGAGCTGTAAGGCTCGAAAGCGCCTTACAGCAGCAAAAAGTGGCTCCAATCGGAGTTGTAAGGCTCGAAAGCGCCTTACAGCAGCAGAAAGTGACTCCAATCGGAGCTGTAAGGCTCCAAAGCGCCTTACGGCAGCAGAAAGTGACTCCAATCGGAGCTGTAAGGCTCCAAAGCGCCTTACAGGAGCAAAAAGTGGCTCTCGAAGGAGCCGTAAGCCGGAAAACCGTCTTACAGAGCAAAAAGTTGCTCTCGAAGGAGCCGTAAGCCGGAAAACCGTCTTACGGAGGAGTAAGCCGGGAGTCGAAGGAATTGTAAGGTGCAAAAGCGCATCACATAACAGAGGCATAAAGTGTGTTTTATAGGAGCAACAATCGAGCGTATAGACAGTCGTGACACGAGAGTGCCACGAACATGAGCAAGAACAGGATTAGTTGAGATCAGACGATGTTCCCCCTACTGCGGACTAACCAACTAACCGTCCTCCATTATCGATGGCCAATTCAAAAGCAGTTGACTCTACAGCGTCCATCTAACTTCAACTACAGGCGAAACTCCTATCAAAGCAACTGGTACAAATAAGGGGCTGTTCCCACAGGAACAGTCCCTTATTTGTGTCTAGTGGAGCCGGAGTCTAGTGGAGCCGGAGTCTAGTGGAGCCGAAGTCTAGTCGAGCCCGTGACTAAACGAACCCATGCCTATTCGTCCCGTTGTCTCTTATGCCCTGCTTTGATGCAGCAACGTGCAGTTTATCGCCCCGCGCTCAGCTCCCAACGCGCGGTATTTCGCTGCATCACGGCTGTCGGTCGGTCAATTCCAACCAAACGACAACACAGCAAAATTTGGAACATTTATGAGAAAAATGAAACATTTACCCATGGTTATACGTCTATTATATGGAGCTTAATGGAAAAAGAGTCGAAACGATAGGGGAGTGTTTTAAAAAGATGAGATCATGGATGAAGAAAACGGCCACCGCGGGACTGGCTTTGCCGATCCTGCTTACCGGATGCAGCATTGGCGGAAGCGACAAAGGACAGAGTAATGAAGAGCAAACGCTGAGAGTCATGTATTACGATGAACAGTCTTTCTTTCAGCAATACGGCATGCTGTTCTCGGCCATTCACCCGAACGTAAACATCGAAGTCGTGAATACACAAAGCATACGCCCTGGGGAGGGCGAGGATTACAATAAGCTGCTCGATGAATTTATCGAGAAGGAACAGCCCGATATTGTGATGCTGGGCTCAGACCAGTACGAGAAAATGTCGGCTGACGGCAAGTTGTACGAGCTCGATGGTTTTATCGAGAAGGACAAGTACGATACCGAAGGTCTTCTGCCGGGTATGATCGATTATTTGAAGGATCTGGGCGGCGGCAAGCTTTACGGCATGTCCGGCGACTATTCCAGCCAGGCCTTATACTATAATAAAGATTTGTTTGAGAAATACAATATTGATTTTCCAACCGATAAAATGTCTTACAGCGATGTGATCCAACTGGCGAAGCGTTTTCCAACCGACGGAGGAAAAGAGCGGATTTACGGTTTGAGAATGGGTTATAGCGACAACTTGTTCCAAGTTGCAACTCAACTCGCAAGCACTCAAGGATTAAACTATATTAATCCGACCAAGCAAGAGATGACGATCAATACCCCAGGCTGGAAGAGCATCGTCGAGCTTGCGCGCGACGCCATTAATTCCGATGCGCTTTACTTCGAAGATCGTGCAAACAGAGAAGGCCCGATGCAATACGAGGACTATCTGCTGAGCAATCCATTCGTTTCCGGAAAAGTGGCGATGACAGTCGACGGCCCGTATATGCTTCAGCAAATGAAACAGGCCCAGGATTATTTGAAAGAAGAGCAAAAAAGCAAGTTGGTTTCCAACTGGGATATGGTGACCGTACCTGTCGATCCAGCTAATCCGGACACGAGTACGATGGTCAATTTTTATAACATTTTCGCGATCAACAATCAGGCGGACAACAAGGAAGCGGCATGGTCGTTTATTAAATACATTACGGGTGACGATTTTGCGAGAGTGTCCTCGAAATCCAACATGTATGGCAACTTCTCGGTACGCACCAAGTATGCTAAAAAGGATGACGAGCATAACTACGCCGCTTTCTACGCGCTGAAACCGAGCAGAGTCAACCAATATAAAGATTGGGACAAACTTCCGCAAAACTTCTATATGGAGTTCAACGGACAGGCGGAAAACGAGTTCAATCAGCTCAAAGAAGGCAAGCAATCGGTCGACGAGACGCTTGCGAAGGTGCAGACGCTTGGGCAAAGCATTCTCGACAAAGCTCCTGAGACTAAGCCGGAAGAAGGCGGGAACGCTTCGGAAGGTGCTGTTAAGAGCGGAGGTGCATCCGAAAGAACAGAGCAAGTTATTATTACGAATTAACGGCGTTAACCGTTTGGAATATGCCCGATCTGTGCTAAAATGGCAGTAGCAAATGGGATACAGCACAGGAGGATGACATGGGACATTACAAGCTGGTAGCGCTCGATATGGACGGAACACTGTTGAACGAGCAAAGCGAGATTAGCGACGAGAATGCATTATGGATTCATCGGGCGCTGGACGCCGGAGTAACGGTCAGCTTCTCCACTGGAAGGGGCTTTCGCAGCGCCCTTCCGTTTGCGGAGCAGCTGAATTTGACAACGCCGATGATCACCGTCAACGGCAGCGAGATCTGGGAAAGGCCTCATGTGCTGCACCGGCGCACACTGCTGTCTGCCGCTTACGTGAGAAGGCTTCACGAAGTCGCGCTCAAGCACACGGGCACCTGGTTCTGGGCCTATTCGACGGACGATATTTACAATCTGGAAAAATGGATCGACCCTTCGACCGACTACGAGCATCATCATTGGCTGAAATTCGGCTACTATACGGAGGACGATAAGGTTCGCCGGTTGATTTTCGAAGAAGTATCCGAATGGGACGCGCTGGAGATTACCAACTCCTCGCCGCATAACTGGGAAATGAACGCCAAGGGCATTAATAAAGCGAGCGCGATCCGGGAGGTTTGCAACAATATGGGGATCAGCATGTCTGAAGTGATAGCGGTCGGCGACAGCTTGAACGATATTGCTGCGATTCGCGAATGCGGTCTCGGCGTTGCTATGGGCAATGCGCAGGAAGAAGTGAAGGCTGCCGCCGATTTTGTCACGCTGACTAACGATCAGCACGGCGTTGCGGAAGTCATCAAACGATACGTTTTTCATGAAAGAGGTTGATCCGGCGTGGATATTTTAGGCTGGGCGCTAGTTATTATTTTATTTGCCGTCGGGATGGCGGGAACGGTATATCCAATATTGCCGGGGGCACTAGCCATATACGGAGCTTTCTTCGTATACGGCTTTTTCTTCTCTTTTGAACCGTTCGGCTGGGTATTCTGGACCCTTCAAACCCTCATTGTCGTCGTCCTATTTATAGCGGATTATGCGGTCAGCGCCTGGGGGGTGAACCGCTTCGGCGGTTCGCGGGCATCGGTTGTCGGGAGCACGATCGGCATTATTATCGGTCCGTTCGTCATCCCGGCATTCGGTTTAATTATCGGCCCTTTTGCCGGAGCAGTAATTGGCGAATTGATTATCGGCACTTCCTTCGTGCAATCATTGAAGGTCGGCGTCGGTTCGCTTGTCGGCTTACTAACCAGCGTTGTCGTCAAAGTCATTCTGCAGGCCATTATGATCGTCTTGTTCATCATTTGGATTCTGTAGTCACTCATCCCTTTATTTCACCTAACAGAAACGATTGAGAAAGAAGAGACGATCCCGTGAAAAAAGATTCGCTTATAAAAGGTACGTTAATATTGGCCGCAGCGGCGCTAGTTGCCCGCTTTTTAGGCATTTTCCAGCGCATTCCGCTCGAGCATATCCTTGAAAAAGAGGGGATGGCTCATTTTGCCATCGCCAACACGTTATATTTGACGCTGCTCGTCATCGCGACAGGAGGCATTCCGAGCGCAATCAGCAAGCTCGTATCCGAACGCTACGCCCTGCAGCGCCCGGAAGAAGCGAAACGGATTTATCAAGCTGCGCTGGTCTTTGGCCTCGCGGCAGGCATTATTCTTACCGTTCTGCTTTACTTTGCCGCCCCTTACTATGCGATACATATCGCCAAAACGCCGGGAGCGGAGCTGGCGATTCGAGCGGTTGCTCCTACGCTGCTTATTTTCCCAATCATCGCAATGATGAGAGGCTATTTCCAAGGCAGACAAATGATGGCGGCAGGCGGCATTTCGCAGATCGTCGAACAGATTGCTCGCGTCATCGTCGGCGTCGGACTGGCTGTACTAGTGCTGGCGTGGGGATGGGGCGACCAATGGGCTGCGGCCGCAGCGACGTTCGGCAATGTGATCGGCGGCGTCGGCGCTTTCGTCGTCATGCTGTGGTACGCCCGCAAGCTGAAACGTCTTGATCGTGCGGAAGATATTGCAAATGGCGCCGGAGCGAATGCGAAAGAAGCGGCGGAAGCTGCGTCGCGCATTCCTTTCCGCTCGATCTACAAAGAAATTTTTACGATGTCCATTCCCGTCGTCATTACGGCGATGACGGTGCAACTGATTTATTTGTTCGATACGTCCCTCATGATTCGGCTGACGGAAATTTATTACGGCGGTTACCGGAACGCGCTGACGGTGCTTGGCGATTTCAGCTTTAAAGCCCAGTCGATTGCAGGCATTCCGCCGATTCTGGCTATTGCGCTCAGCACGTCAATTATTCCGGTCATTTCGTCAGCTTATTCACTGAGGAATATGGGCGAGGTACAGCGGCAAACGTCGCTTGTTATGCGAATCGTACTGTTCACAGGCGTTCCTGCGGCGCTTACACTGACCGCAGCTTCGTATTCGGTAACGGGCTTTCTGTTCAGCGGCCCGTCGGGCAGCGGCATTGTCGCGGCTCTGACAGCCGGCACCGTATTCCAGATTACGATGATGACAAGCAATTCCATTTTGTTCGGCATGGGCAAGCCGCGCCAGCCTATGATGCATACGTTTGTCGGCATTGGCCTGAAGCTGCTGCTCAGCGCAGCGCTTGCTCCTTTATTCGGCGCTTACGGTTTGATCGCCGCTTCAACGATTTGTTTTATCGTTATTACGTGGTTGAATCTGGAGACAATCGGCAAAGAAGCGAAGCCTGTCGTACTTGGCCGCAGATGGGTGCCTTACATGCTGACGATTGCGGTATCTATCGCAGCCGGCTGGGCAACCGAGGCTGGCATGCGCCAGCTGTTGGCAGATTGGCCGAATAAGCTGGCTTATTTGACCGCTGCCGTAACTGCCGGAATCGTTATTGGGCTGCTGTACTTGCTGCTGCTCATCGTTCTTCGCGTCGTTACGGTGGAAGATGCAAAGTCGTTTCCGGGTCCTCTGCGCAAGCTTTTCATGAAGCTGCTGAAGCCGTTTCAGGCGAAAAGCGCTTCATAAGTCACGAATGCGCCGAATATTCAGGCTATTTTTACTGCCAAAATATATACATCCATAGATTTACATCCCTAAATCAGTTAGGTACAATTAGGAAGATTGGACGATTGATCCAATAGTATCTGGGAGAGGGGTATTGTACATTGAAAAGATTGTTTACATTTAAGAGGGGGCTTGTGCTGCTGCTGGCGCTAACGCTCGTGTTTGCTGCGGGCTGTCAAGCCGTAGCCGGCGTTAACTTGAACGGTGTTTTGAAGAATGTTCTGAAAACGACGTCGATGGAAGGGAAGCAGTCTGTTGAAGTGCAACTGCTTGTCAATGAGAAATCATATGAAGGCATTCCGGAAGAAGAACTTGCACTTATCAAGCTTTTTAGCAAAGTAAAGGTTGATCTTAATAATGTAAAGGTACAGGACCCGTCGAATGCGTCTTATGACGGCAAGCTGGTGTTTGGCGATCAAGTATCGATCGGCTTCTCGGCGAAGATGTCGACGGAAGCGTTGGTTGTCGAGATCGAAGGTGCGAAAGCACCGTTTGTCTTCGATTTGACAGAGGAAGGACTGGCTGCATTTACAGGGCTGTCTGCCGCAGACCTGTCCGGCGTTACGCCTGAACAGCAGCAATCAATAACGGCGCTTGGCTATGAATTGATCGATTCTGCCGGCAGTTACTTGATCGACAATTTGCCAAACCCTGACAAGCTGTCGGTAGCGACAGTGAACGAGCCCATTAATGGCGTATCGACTTCACTCGCTCACATCAAAGCGGAGCTTGATGGTCCAGCGATTTGGGCTTGGATCAAAAAGTACGTAGATGCGCTCGCAGCTGACCAAAAAGGTTTGGAGACGTTCGTGTCGACAGTCGTGAACATTGTCTCCGAGAACGAAGCGGTATGGGCTGCTATCGGAGAAAGCAATCCATTCGCTGCTGGAGCATTGGATGGAGTCACCAAAGAAGAATTGATTAAAGAACTGACAAAGCAGCTTGTAGAAGGCCTTGGCTACCTGCAGGAGCAAATCAAGCTGTTTGAGAAAGAGGATCCGAAGACGCTTGCAGAAATTTTCAATAAGGATTCGTACATAAAGGCGGATCTGTATGTGGATAGCAAGCTGGATGTGCGCAAGCAAATCTTGGAAGCTTCCTTTAAAATTAACGGAGCTGATTTGATCCCGATCGACGGCATCGTCCTCCGCTCGGAGACTGAGCAATGGAATGTGAACGGTAAAGTAACGTCCGATAAGCCGGTCGTTCCAGAGCAATCCATTGCAATCGCCGATCTGTTTGATGCACAAGGCTACCAAGTGCTGCGTCAATTCGACGAGAAATCGGTCGTATACGATCTCTTGAAAAACAAGCTGCACATTGGCAAACAGGAAGTTCGCTTCTATGGATTCGAAGACTATCCAGCGATCGTTACGCCGACTAATGTCACGATCGTACCTCTTCGCGACGTTGCAGAGCAACTGGGCGCTGAGGTCGGCTATAATAAGCAGACGAAAAACGTGACGGTATTCGATGAAGCGACGAACACGACGATCGTCTTGAAAGAAGGATCAAACCAAGTTACAATTAACGGGAAAGCGGTCAAATGGCAATTCCCTGCTACAAGCATTGACGGCGCCTTATACGTGCCGGCAAGAAACTTCGCTGATGCATTGAAAGCGAAAGTGCGCTGGGAAAAAGCCGGCGGCGACTTCAAAACGTTCGTTGTCGACCGTGAAGTAAGCTAAGCCTGGAGGTCATATCAGCATGAACAAGTTGTCAACCGAAGCCGAGTTCCGCGATGCGGTGCAAAGCGAAGGAGTAACCGTTGCCGTATTCAAAACGACCTGGTGTCCGGACTGCCATTTTATTGATCCGTTCATGCCGGAAGTCGAAGAGCATTATAAAGGCGTCATCACCTTCGTCGAGATCGATCGCGACGATTTGCCGGACGTTTGCTCGGAGCTGAATATTCTCGGCATCCCAAGCTTTGTCGCCTTCAAGGGAGGCAAAGAACTTGTTCGTTTCGTCAGCAAGCTTCGTAAATCGCGGGACGAAATTGAGCAGTTTCTTGAACGGGCCGTTCAAGTTTCCGCAAATCTCGCATAACGATCAACAGTGTATCCGTGCGGTCGCAAGACGCCGCACGGATTTTTTCTGCCCTTTCGTAGCACGCTAAGTTTCACTTCCCATTTGCGAAACGTCACATTTTGAACATGGCTTTTGCCAGTTGTTGTCGCTATAATGTGAGGTGTAAACAATACCCGAAAATAGGTGATTTATTATGGTAACCGGCCGTTTTCGCACGTTAGCTATGCTTTCGTGCATCGGAATGCTTCTCGTACTGCTTGCCGGAGCGCTCGTTACGAATACGGAGTCGGGGAGAGGCTGCGGAGACGATTGGCCGCTCTGCAACGGCAAATTTATTCCTTCGTATACGGTGGAATCTTTCATTGAATATTCACATCGTTTAATTACCGGTTTTGAAGGACTGCTCGTACTGGCAGCTTTTTATGCGACTTATCGTCTGTACCGCAACAACAAAGTGGATTTTAAAGAGCCTCTCTATTATGCGGGAGGAGCCTTGCTGTTTACCATTGTTCAGGCGCTTATGGGGGCGGCTGCTGTACTCTGGCCGCAAAGTCCGCCCATTATGGCGATTCATTTCGGCATCTCACTAATCGCCTTTGCTGCGACTCTGCTGCTGGTCATTTGGACGTACCGCGTCAAGAACGGCAAACCGGTGGAGTTCAGCGTACCTAAGTCGATCTATCCAAGGGCGCTGGCCGTCACTGTTTACGCCTATGTTGTCGTATATTTAGGCGCATTCATCCGGCATACGGATTCGGCTGGAGGATGCGAGGGGTGGCCGCTTTGCAACGGTAAAGTAATACCGGAGTTCGAAGGTGCGACAACAAGCGTTTTTATTCACCGTGTAGCGGCGCTTATTCTAGGTCTGGCCATCTTTGGTCTGTACACGCACATTCGCCGCGTATCTAAGAATAAGGCTGGCTTGTCCGTTTCGGCCGCTTGGGCCGTTATTCTAGTCGTTTGCCAAATTTTCAGCGGAGCTTGGCTGACTCATTCGATCGGCAGCGACAACTGGTTTTTATTCACAAGCCTTTTGCATAATTTGATTATTACAGGTCTGTTCGGAATTTTGATCGATTTGCTTATCCGTTCTAAGCGTTTGCAAGAAAAGGAATAAAAGCAGGCTTTCAGTATTCGCAAAACTTTCGTAAAACTTCGCAAACGAAGGACAGAAGGGAGTAGGTCGGCTGCATGCTGCGATTTATGTTCGGTGAGGAAGAGCGGGAGCCGGAAGGAAGCTATGTTGAAGCGATCCGCTTGATGGAGCGTTTCGGCGACCGGCTTCGCGGACTAATCGATTCGGGAAAAGATACCGATCATAAGCTTCGGACCTATGAAGTGTGGACGCTCGGTTTATGCGCTTCGTTGAACGAATTAGAGCAAAGCTGCTATGCGGCTGACCGATTTCGGCGAAAGATTCGTTCCGATTCGACGGAGGATATGGCAGAGGAAGAGTCCATGAATTACAAAAGATACGTATATTTCGATAAGAACGCATTTATACGGATTTTTTCAATTATGGACAAGCTGAGCATTTTATTAAACGATTTGCTTGGGATGAAAACGGAACGTATTAAGGCTCATTTTTCCTACTTTACCGTGCTGCGCAACATGAGGGAGAAAAACGCGCATCCGGCTTTAACATGGAAGCTGAACGACCTCAAAGAGAACTGCAAAGAGCCAATGGGGCGTCTGCGTAAGCGGAGAAATACGGAGATTCATTATATGAATTCGGAAATGCAGGATGATTTGGTTCAACGCCATAAAGGCTACGGCGATGAGGTCAGACTTGAAAATATTGCTCAGCAAGCCGCCGATTTAGAGCAAGGATTTGCGATGGTTACAGAGTCCATGAAACTCACATTCGACTACGCCTGCGGACTACTGCGAACCAGATAGTCTAATCGCGAGGAGGAGAAGGCTCTTGGAGCTGCACGGACGAACCGCGCTAATTACGGGGAGCGCGAAAGGGCTGGGAAAACGCACGGCATTGCAATTGGCTGGGCTTGGCTGCGATGTTGTGCTGAATTATAAAGATAGCAAGGAAGAAGCACAGCGAACGGTAAGCGAAATCGAACGGTTAGGCGTAAGGGCGACGGCGATTCAAGCCGATATTACAACGATCGACGGGGTGAGCCGACTAGCCGAGGAAGCTTCCGCTTGGAACGGGGATATCGACATCCTGATCAATAATGCAGGTCCGTTCGTTCGCGAGCGCCGTCTGTTCGCCGACTCGGATGAAGCAGAGGTGATCCGGCTCGTGAACGGCAATTTAACGGGCGTCATGCTGTTGGATCATAAGCTGCTCCCTGGCATGCGCAAGCGCCGCTGGGGGCGGATTGTTCATTTTGGCTTTGGTCATGCGGGGGAGGCGAGAGCCTGGCCGCATCGGGCCGCTTATGCGGCCGCGAAAACGGGTCTTGTGTCCTTCACGAAGACGCTTGCCGTCGAGGAAGCGCCTTTCGGCATTACCGTCAATATGATTGGTCCTGGTGATATTAAAGGTAGCTTTAAGGAAGCATCCATCGTCGAGACAGCAGGGAAGATAGACGAGGAATCGCCGATCGGAAGGCCAGGCACGGGCGAGGATGTGGCGAGAGTTATAAGCTTTCTTTGTCATCCAAACTCCGATTTTCTAACTGGCAACATTATTAATGTGACCGGAGGCTTCGATCCGATTCGGCCTAATATACATACGAACGGATAAACGGAAAAGAAATAAAGCAACGCAAAAAAAAGCCTGCCGGAAATGAAAACCGGACAGGCTTTTTATGGTTGCCGATTAGAATACTTGAACGACTTCTTGAACGCCTTCGACTTCTTCGAGAAGCGCGCGTTCGATACCGGCTTTCAACGTAATTGTAGAGCTTGGGCAGCTGCCGCAAGCGCCCATCAAACGGAGCTTAACGATGCCGTCCTCCACGTCCACGAGTTCTACGTCTCCTCCGTCGCGTTGCAGGAACGGACGCAATTTATCGAGTACGTCCAGCACTTCATCGTACATAACGTCTTGTGTTTGTTCACTCATTGCATTCATCTCCTTTCTCCCCTATTATAGTACAAAGCGAAGCAATTGAAAATGGATATCAACACTTTAAGGCCAGGTGAAAAAAATTGCAAATGTCTTTGGTGGAATTTTGCGCAGGCAACATGCACCACGGCACCGAACGCGTTATGCAGTCGCTTGAGCGGCATTCGCAAGTACGCGTCGTCGAATACGGCTGCTTGGGCAATTGCGGAGAATGCTACCTGCTTCCATATGCGCTTGTGGACGGTACAATCGTATCCGCAGACGATATCAATCAATTAAATGATAAAATCATGGCTGCGATTGCCGAAACAGGAAAGTCGCCTCGTAGCACATAGTGCCGTGCCACAAGCAGTTATCCGAAATGCCGTTTAGATTTCCAAAGCACGCCGCTTTTGACGAGCCGCGGAATTTTACCGACCAGCGGTGTTTCACCCATCATGCCAAAGCCGCTCTTTTTACCGAGCGAGCCGAGCACGCCCTTCAGCTTGATTTTGCCAAGCTTGGCCGTTCGGTTGTTCCAAACCCCGTGAAGTACCTCGGCAATTTGCTTGCCCTGCGCGCCGGCGGCTTGCCCGCTTGGCGATAAAGGCAGGGAAGCGCAGTCTCCCACAACGTAAACGTCGTTATAATCCGGCAGCTGATGCAGTTCATTTAGAAGGAGGCGGCCTTGGGAATCTTTCGGCAGGTTCATTCGCTGGACGAGCGGAACCGGCTGGATACCTGCCGTCCAGACCGTCACATCGGTTAAAATCTCGCCATGGGCGTTGCAGTCGTGCAGGACGCCTTGTTCCAGCTTGTACAGCGATACGTTGCCGAGCATCTCAACGTCGTGCTCCGTGAACCATCCGGCGACAAATTTCTGCAGTGGACCTGGGAATGCCGAAAGTACGCTCGGCCCCCGGTCGAGGATGCGAATATTTAAGTCAGGCCGGCTTTCACGCAGCTCAGCCGCCACTTCGACGCCGCTCAGACCGCCTCCGATAATGGACACTTGTCCGTAAGGCTTAACGTCGTTGAGCTGCTGATAGGTGCGTCTCGCGGCCGACAACGATTGAATGCTCGTCGAGTATTGCTCGGCACCTTCGATGCCGTGATATTTATCCGTGCACCCGAGTCCGATAATGAGCCATTCGTACGCAAGCGGATCCTGATCCTTCATATATATAAGCTTGTGTTCTAGGTCAAGATCAACAACGTTGCCATACTTCACGGTCAAACGCGGGTCATGCGGGAACTTGACGCGAATCTCCAAGTCGGAGACCGTTCCCGCCGCCAGCGCATAATACTCGGTTTTCAACCCTTGGTAAGGCATTCGGTCGATCATCACAAGCTCGACATCGAGCGGTAATTGCTTTTCAAGCAGTTCCGCCGCAATAGCTTGGCCGCCGTAGCCGCCTCCTAAAATTACTGCTTTTCTGGTCATTTTATTCAGCCCCATCATTCTAGTTGATACTGTTGTTGCGTCATGGTGCTAATATTTGCGGCGGAAGCCGCGATTACTCATAAACCTGAATTTCGTTATAGAACGTATCGCGCTCGACAGGTATGCGACCCGCGCCTTTAATAAGCCAGATCAGATCCTCGCGCGTAATGCCTTCCGGCGTTAATGCGCCTGCGGCATGGCTGATTTTCTCTTTGACAATCGTACCGTGAGCGTCAGATGCGCCCATCGTGAGCGCGACTTGCGTCAGCTGGGTTCCGATATTAATGAAGTACGCTTTAATGTGCTGAATGTTGTCCAGCATGAGCCGGCTGATCGCAATTGTTTTCAAATCCTCGAACGCCGAGTTGCGGCGGCGGATGCCGGCACGCGGATTAATCGGCTGCATCGACAGCGGAATGAACACTTGGAAGCCGTTCGTTTCGTCTTGAAGGTCGCGAATATGGATCATATGACGGACCCGGTCTTCTTTCGACTCGATCGAGCCGTACAGCATCGTCGTATGCGTACGCATGCCGAGTTGATGGGCTGTCCGGTGAACATCCAAGTATTGGCTGACGTCGGCTTTGTCTACGCGCATTTTTTTGCGGTAATGGTCGGATAATATTTCTGCGCCGCCGCCCGTGAGCGATTTCAGTCCGACCTTCATCAGTTCCTGAAGTACCTCTTTATAGCTCAGTCCGCTGATTCGCGAGAAGAAATCAATTTCCGCCGCCGTGTATGCTTTCAGCGTAACGTCCGGGTACTTCTCGTTCAGCGCTTTGAGCGAATCAACATAGTATTGAAAAGGCACATGCGGATTATGACCGCCGACGATATGGAATTCGCGTACGCCTGGGTGGATATGCTGCTCGACGTATTCGATCATTTCAGGTCCGCTAAGCGTGTAGGCGCCTTCCTGGCCCTCATCTTTGCGGAAATTGCAAAATGCGCAATGGGCTTCGCATACGTTTGTAAAGTAAAGACTCATGTTTTCGATAAAATAAACCTTTTTGCCGTTCTTGCGAAGATTCGCCTCGTTCGCCAATTGTCCGATCGTCAGCAGGTCGTCCGATTGGTAAAGGAAGATACCGTCCTCAAGCGAAAGCCGTTCGCCGTTTCTTACTTTCTCTGCGATATCCTGCATTTGTTTGCTGTCGCTTTGCAAAGCGATGTTCATCCGAATTACCTCCCATATAAGCATTTCTATAATCGCATCAACCGGAATAGGAATGCGTTGCTATGATTTGTGAAAAAAAGAACTTTCTTTATAACGCTATAAGCTGACATTATTATAAACCTGTTCCTGAACAGGGGCAACCATAAAAGGCAATGAAAACCGAATACAAATTTACCCGAACGGAAACGGTTCCGACGGGCATTCCACTCTTGAGGAAGCGATAGAAGAGGAGTATACTACAAGTAACGGAGGCGCTATGCCGCCGTATTGGCATAACAGTCATCAGCGGGCGCTGAATGATAGGAGGAAAAGGCATGATTACAATTACAGATTCGGCTACGGATAAAATAAAAGAAATGCTCGAAGAGGAAGCTACACCGGGCTTGTTCCTGCGCATCGGCGTGAAGGAAGGCGGCTGCAGCGGCTTCTCCTACGGAATGGGTTTCGACGACGAGCAGCATGACAACGACCAAACGATGGAGCTGTTCGGCTTGAAAGTGGTCGTTGACGACGACAGCTTGAAATATTTGAACGGCTTGAACATCGATTGGAAGGAATCTGCTATGGGCGGAGGCTTCACGATCGAGAACCCGAATGCAACTCGCACATGCGGCTGCGGTTCGTCATTCCGCACGGCGGAAGCGGCGGGCAAGCCGGATAGCGATTGCTAAGTAAGTTTATCGAAGCGTTTGGCTTATCTATTAATAACAGCCTTGAATGAAGGTTGCGAATGACGTAAAAAAACCTCCCGATACGTGGTGATTGCTAATCACTTACTATCGGGAGTTTTTTTATTTGTAAAGATTTTTAGTTTGTATCCGATTCTACGATTGTCATATAGACAACAACAGCCCCGGATTGCCAAAACAAGAACTTATGTTCTATTATAGAAGACAATGGAAGTTGTTTTTCCTAAGGTACACTCAGAAGGTGTAATCGTAATGAGCAAAACGGCTTTGCTCATTATCGACGTTCAGAATGGCATGTTCGACGAAGCTGCTGCGGTTTTTCACCAAGCAGCGGAAGGCGGAAGAAATCGTATTTGGGTAACGAATTGAAATCGGGAGGAGAACAGAGGACTTGGATAAGAATAATCGATCGGAAGATATCGCCTTTGTTTTGGCTGAGTATGCGCTAACTCAGGATAATCATCGCGATCAGTTGATGATGGTTTTTGATTTGGAATTTGGCTTGAAGGGTGAACTAACAGAGGAGAAGCTGCAAGCGATGGACGAGAGCGGCTTTCGGACGATTGTCGGGGTGATGAAAGGTTTAATGATGACTCGCGAGTATGTACCCGATATAATAAATGCCTATAGTCATACCGATGTCCAATATTTACAGTCACAAGTGAGTTTCGGCTATCATCAAGAAGAGGAGCCGCCGCTTTCGGTGACAGATGAGCACTATGGCGCCTACGAAGTTCCGCCCACGATGCGGAAGCTAATCGAACTGGAGCAGGAAATGGGCAAAGCGATGGATAGGCAGTTGGGCCTTTGCCTCACCCGATCGGATTTTCGTTACATAAGTACGCCGCCGGACTTTATTCCGTTCGCTACCCCGGGCGTTGACGGCATACACTACTGCTTCGCGACCGACTTCGGATCGGTGCCGAACTTGGAAGAAGCAAATATAGCCGTCGTATCGCCGATGGATTTCGGAGATGCGGTATGGTTTGTCGCCCGCAACCTTCACGATTTCCTACGAATCGTTTGCACGGACGGCGACGTTCTCTACAATAACTTTAAAACCAGGGATGCCTACTTGGCGTATACGAAGAGAAGGGAAGCGGCAAGAGCGGAACCTGGTTACAAAGCCGAAGATAATAAGCGAGTACAAGCGCACGACCGACTGAGAGCGGCTTTCGGCTTGTCCGACATAACGGATTTGGCTGACTATATGGACGGCTTGAAACGGGAGAGAATGGCTAAAGCGGCGGTCATGACGCGGGATACGATCGGCGTAATGCCCTTACGGCGGGGAGAGGGAGACGGACCATCGGCTGAGCGGACTGAGCCCCCAATGATCGAAAAGATCCCTCAGGACGAGCGAGAGCTCACGGAAGCGTTTGCGAAGGCGGCGACGTCCGAGCTTAAGCTTGCGATTGTACGAGAGCTGCAATATGACAATGCGCTGTATGATAATCAGAGCATGCTGCTGATCTGCATGCGAGAGCTGGAGCGGTTAGGTCTAAGAGACGAGCGAAACCGTTTGGAGGAGGCGTCTAAGAGAGGCTAGTGAGACGGCAAAGACCTCCTTTTTGGAATATGGATGGACAAGCCCGCTCAGAAGAATGCCGAGCGATATCCTCAATTTTAGAATAAATAACCGGTTACACTGGCAATGACAACGAGCAAGCCAACGGCGGAAAGGCTGATGAGCAACCTTTTTTCCCAATAAGTCAACCGGATCTCCCCCTTTCTATCATTAAATGGCGGCAGCGTCCAGAAGGTTCTTCTGACTTTGTGGGACAAGCGTCTCTTCTGTAATAAAGGGGCCAAACCTGCTATGATAGAGCGGATAAGAGCGGAACGGCGCAGGGCCGCGCAGGTATGCCCGCCCGTCCCGAAGTGAAAGGAATCGATAACGTGAGAAAACAGCTATTATTTGGCATTCTAATGAGTCTGATACTGGTTTTAACAGCTTGCGGGGGCAGTGCGAAGAAGCCAAGCGGCGGAAACATCGAGCATGATGGCCATGCCGATCATGGCGTACATACCGCAAGCGGCGATTTGCAAGAGGAAACCGCCTCGGCGCGCGTGCTTCCATCATTTCTGGATAGCCAGAGCGACGACATCCGTCTTGTGTACGCTGCGGCCGGTCAAGCCGCCGACGTGCTGGAGTGGATTCCGTGCTACTGCGGCTGCGGAGACAGCGTCGGTCACAAGAGCAGCTTGAATTGCTTTATCGCCGAAATCAAAGAAGACGGATCGGTCATTTGGGACGATCACGGCACGCGCTGCGGCGTTTGCTTGAAAATTGCAGCCCAATCGATGAGCATGAAGCAGGAAGGCAAAACGAATCTAGAAATTCGCAATTTCATCGACGAAACGTATAAGAAAGGCTTTGCCGCTCCGACGGATACAAAGATGCCGACGGCATAAAAGAAAAAGAGGTTGTTTGACTGGCACATCGCCATCGAACAACCTCTTCGTATGATTAGGCCAATCGGATATTCCGGTTGGCCTATGCCTATTCATATGAGCTGAACTAGCCGCGCAGCTTCCGTGCACTGATCCACAGCGGGAGGCGGAACAGTAAATTAATCGCAAGTACGACGAATACGAGCACCGCAGCAGCTTTTTGCGCGATTTCCCGTGCATCGGGCACGATCGCTTCGGATTGGACGTACCAAAGGTGGACGGCGAGCGTTTCGCCAGGCGAGAACAGACTGAAGTCCCACATCGCTCCCGAGGTTGTAACACCCGCGGTAAGAATGATAACGGCGCTCTCGCCGAAGGCGCGGCCTGCCGTCAAGCAAATGCCAGTGATAAGTCCGCTTGCGGCAGCCGGTACCAGCGCCTTTACGATCGTCTGCAAATGAGTGGCCCCAAGCGCAAAGCTGGCGCTCTTCAATTCCTTCGGCACGGCGCGAATCGATTCCTCGGTTACCCGGGTCAGGACAGGCAGGTTAAGGAAGGCGAGGCTGACGGCACCGCCGAGGATCGTGAGACCGATTTGAAACATCTCAACGAACAAGGCGATGCCGAACAGGCCGAAAATGATCGACGGGACGGAAGCCAAGCCCTCGACGCAAATCCGAATAAAACCAATCCACTTGTTATCCGGGGCAAATTCCGCCAAGTAGATGCCGGCTGCCATGCCAAGCGGAATCGAGATAATAAGCGACAAGATCAAAATATAGAAGGAATTGAACAGCGTCGGTCCAATGCCGCCGCCCTCGTCGATTTCACTTGGAAGGCCGAATAGAAAATCCCAGCTCAGCTTAGGCAGACCTTCCTCCAAAATAAGAAACAACAGGCCGAAAATAAAGAGCGCCGCTGCGATCCCGATCGCCCAGACAAGCCAGCTGAATAGACGGTTGTTCCATTTGTTCGCGCCGCCCGGCTTACGGAATGGATTCGGAACGGCGGCCGTTCCGCTTGCGTTTTGCAGTTTCATCCTTGGGGTCCCCCTTTCCGCTGAAGCCAGCGTACGGTAACGATCATCAGCAGTGAAATAACGAGCAGCAGGAAGCCCATTAAATAGAGGGAATAGTTCCATGTTGAGTCAAAAGGCACGTTAGAAATTTGCATAACGATGTTGCTCGTCAGAACGGATGTTGGCTTCAGCAGGCTGTCGGCCAACTGCGCCGTATTGCCGATAACCATGACGACGGCCATCGTTTCGCCGATCGCCCGCGCCATACCGAGTATAACGGCGTACATGATGCCGCTGCGTGCGGACGGAAGCAGCACTTTCCAGACCGTTTGAAAGCGGGTCCCGCCTAGTGCGTACGAAGCATCGCTAAATTTGCGCGGAACGGCGGAAATCGCATCATCGCTAATACGGCTGATTGTCGGCAGCACCATAATCGTGAGAACGAGCGATGCGGCCAACAGACCGTCGCCCATGCCGCTGCCAGTGACATTCCGAATTAACGGAATGAGTACGGTAAGCCCCAAATAACCGTAGACGACGGAAGGAATGCCGACAAGCAAATCCAAAACAGGACGGAGCGCGTTCTTGAGCCAGCTAGGCACGAATACGGAAAGAAAGACGGCAATCATAATCGAGAGCGGCACGCTAATGAGCAGCGTGAGCGCGGTCAGAGCGAACGTTCCGAATATAAAGATAAGCGCTCCGTACTGTTCCTCCATCGGATTCCAATTGGCCGAGAGGAAAAAGTCGGCGAACGAAATATGACTGAAGGTCATAATGCCGGTGCGGAACATGAGCAGCAAAATAAGCACAAGCACAAGGCAAACGAAGCAAGCGCTGGCAATGCAGGCCCAACGGAAAAAGCGGTTCATCGCAAACAGGCGGCGTTTGCGGTCGAACGGCTTGCCGCTTCCGGTCGTAAGGCTGCCGCCAAGCTCGGAACGGGAAAGCGTTGGGCGGGAGGCAGCGGATTCTAACATGGGTTATCGGCTCCTTTATAAGAAAAACGGCCGGCTGCCATCGTTCATACGCGGTGCCGGCCGCTTCTCGAGAATTCGTCTTACGATTACTTCATTGCCGAAATCGGAATGAATTTCAGCTTTTTCAGCGATCCGTTTTGGAACTTGGCGCTTTGGACATACTCGATGAATTCCTTCGTTGCGCCTTTTGGTTCGCCTTTTGTCATGTAGTAGCCATAGCCCCAAACTTTGTATTTGCCATTGATGACGTTTGCTTCCGTAGGAGCCACGTCGTTAACGCTGAGAGCGGTCATTTTGTCGGTAACGTAAGCAAGGTCCATATAACCGATGGCGTTAGGCGTTGTTTCGATTGCAGTTTTCATGTCGCCGCTCGTTTTCACTTCTTTGTAGTTGTTGCCTTTGGTCATAAAGTCTACGCCGCCGAGCGCTTTGTCTTGGAAATTGACGCGCGTGCCGGAGCCGAATGTACGGTTGACAACGATAATGTCCGCGTCTTTGCCGCCTACGTCTTTCCAGTTGGTTACTTTGCCGGAGAAGATGTCTTGCAGCTGTTTTGTTGTCAGGTTGGTTACCGAAACGTTTTTATTAACGACAGTCGCGAAAGGAATGACTGCAACTTTGTGAGCGACTTGGCCGTCGAACTTTTTAAAGCCTGGAACATCCTTCGTTGCGTCCCAGTCTACAGCGCCGATATCGGCGATGCCTTTGCGTACCGCTTGAGGGCCAGTGATCGAGCCAGCGGCGGATGCGGAAATTTTCACTTTCGGGTGGAGCTTCTTGAATTCATTGGCTGCTTGCAGCGTAAGCGGGAGCAGGGCGGACGAGCCGTTGATTACAACTTTGCCGCTCAATTTGCTTGCCGCATCAACGACAGGCACTGCGCTAAATCCGATTGCGGCGATGAGCGCCGCGATAGTCAATTGTTTAAACCATTTCATAGCTAAATTCCTCCGTTATTTAAGGATAGGATGATAAGACTAGCGTGTAATCGTCGAGAATTTTCCGTTGGCTGCAACTGCAAGCTGGCCGTTGCTCAGTACGGCAATGCGTCCGCCATTCGAGACGAACAGCTCGGTGACGCCGTCGGAAACCGTATGTAGAAGCTTGGATGCGCCGGTAGCGGCATTAACCGAATAGATGGCATTTTTGTCCCCGTTGCCGCTCAGCAGGTAGAGGTTGTCGCCATGCGAGACGAGCTGGAACACGTCTTGATCAGCGAATACGACGGATGCTTCGCCTGCGGCGGATACAGCGGCAAGCGAGCCTACGCTGGCTTCGTCGTTTGTGAAGTTCACATAGAATGTTTTTGCACCGTTTGCAGCGATTTCCGGGAACGCTTTATCGGTTGCTTCTTTCGTCAGCTGCAGCGCTTTGTTATCGCCTGCGGCCGAATCGTAGAAGTAAATTTGCGGCTCAGTGCCCGTAGCGTCGATCGCCACATCGTCAAGATTGACGTCGGCTGCGCTGTCAGCCGTTACTTTCGGCTGCTTCGTTACGGTATAGGAGAATTTTTTGCCGTCAGCGGAGACGGAGAGATTGCCTTTATAGTCAACTTTATCTTCCAGCACTTTCGAAACGGCGCCGTCCGCAAGGTTTACCTTCGCGATAACGGAGTTTTTGTCGCCTTGCAGGAAGTAAAGCGAGGAGCCGTCTGCGGACCATTGCAGCTCGTTCTTAATCGAGCTGTCTTCGCTCGCCTTTGTCGATTGTTTTGTATCCAGCGCGATGATGTATACCGCACCTAACTCATCCGTATAAGCCGCTTTTGCTCCATCTGGAGAAATGACAAGTTCGGATGTGTTGGACGACTTGAGCAGCAGTTCGTTTTGCCCATTTGAAGCGTCGACCAGGTAGTCCTCACGGCCGCCTTCGATGCTGCGGGAGACGATGAGACGAGAGTCGCCAGCCCATACGGCGCTATCGATATCGGCCAACAGCTTGAAGGAAGTGATCGTCCGTACGCCGTTTTGCACGGAGTAACCGGCGCCAACGGCTTTCAGCAGCGCGGCTGGATCAACGAACGAGCCTCCGTCCGCTTTAACGGCGGCAGTCTCTTTCAGCACGTAGCTTTTGTGGTTCAGGCTTACGGTGATGTTTCCTTTCGATACGTTCAGGCTCGCGTCAATCGCTTTGGCGATGTCGCGTACGGAAACAAGCGTCGTTCCCTTCGATTGAATCGTGCGAAGAGATACTTTCGCGCCGTTAACGACAAACGGAGTTTGACTGATTTGAACGGCATTGCTGGTTACGGCTGCTGCGCTTGCCACCACAGGGCTTACGGCAGTAGCGGTCATTGTTGCGGCAAGAATGGAGAGGAGTAGTGCTTTTTTCATTTGCATCGGCTTCGTCACCTTTCCTTATATCGAACTGTTCATTGCCAAACGGTTCGTCTAGCTCATTGACGAATGCCGTTTGTGCTTGATCCAAGATTAACAGCCGATTATTATCCCATTATTTAGAATTTGTAATGATTTTGTGAAGGTATTTGATTGGTTTTCAACAAACTGCTATCATGAGTCTGAAAAAAAATGGGAGGGTGAACACCATGTATCGTATTTTTATCGTGGAAGACGACGATAAAATCGCATCCATCCTGCAGGCGACGATGACGAAGTATGGCTTCGAGGCGCGCCGCGCTGCGAAGTTTAGGGATCTGCTGGAGGAATTTGAACATTATGCGCCTCATTTGGCGCTTCTTGATATCAATTTGCCGTATTATGACGGTTATTACTGGTGCAGGCAGTTCCGCAAGCTGTCCAATTTGCCGATCATCTTTATTTCCGCCCGCGCCGGCGAGATGGATCAAGTGATGGCGATCGAGAATGGAGGAGACGATTACGTCTCCAAGCCGATCCATCTCGATTTGCTGATGGCGAAGGTGCGGGGAGCGCTTCGCCGCGTTTACGGGGAATACGCGAATGCAGCGCCCACGCAATCGGGAGGCGCCGGACTTTCCGCGAATGGTCTCCTGCTGCATATGAACCGCAACGAGCTGGAATGGCTCGGCCGGAAAGTAGAGCTGACGAAGAACGAAATGCTGCTGGCGGAATGCTTGATGCTTCAGCACGGGGAAGTGGCGAGGCGGGAAGAGCTGTTGGAAGCGTTATGGGATGACGTACAGTTCGTCGACGACAATACGCTGACCGTCAATGTGACCAGACTGCGCAGGAAGCTGGAGGAGCTTGGCTTATCGAAAGCGATTGAGACCATTCGCGGACAGGGCTACAAGCTGACCGTGTCCGAGGAAGAAGGAGAGGCGTAATGAGAGCTTATTTATGGGACCGCAAAATGTGGATTGCCACGTATATGGTATGTACGGGACTTGCGGCTGCGATGTTTTTGCTCGATAAGCTCAGATACGAAGATCAGGTCGATTCCGGTCTGGTCTATTATTTTGTGGAGCTGTCGCTTGTCGTTTTGATAGCGGGGCTTACCGTCGACTATATCCGTCAGCGTTCCTTTCAGAGGCAGTTGAAAGAAGCGGCAGGCAAACGGGATCTGCTGGAAGCTTCGCGGATCGTCCAAGCCGGCGTGACGAATGAGCAGAAGGCGATGCAGCGGCTGCTGGAAGCGCAGTACAGCGCATGTATGACCGAAATCGACCGCTACCGCAGACAGCAGGAGAGGCATAATCATTTCGCTATGCAATGGGTGCATCATATGAAGACGCCAATTTCAGTCATCGATCTGCTTCTTCAGGAGGCGCAGTCCAAAACATTGTCGCAGGAAGAGCAGGCGCTGCTGCTGACGAGCTTGCAGGAGGAGAACGAGCGGCTGGTCCGGGGATTGGAAACGATGCTGCATACGGCTCGGCTCGACAAGTTCGAAATCGATGTGCACATCCGCAGCGTTCCGCTGCACGAGATCGCTAGGAATGTCATTAATGCTCATAAAAAGCTTTGTATCCGATACGCGATTTATCCGCGCGTGGAGGGAGAGGGCTATGCGGAGACGGATGAGAAGTGGCTCGCTTTCGTGCTGAATCAGCTCGTGAACAATGCGATCAAATATTCGAAGCGCAAGCCGGGGAGCAAGAAGCTGGCCGTGCAGGTGTCAAAGCTGATGGACGGAGCGATTCGCCTGTCGGTAACGGACGAGGGGATCGGTATTGCGGCGCAGGATCTGCCGCGCGTCTTCGATCCGTTTTTTACCGGAGAAAATGGACGAACGATCGAAGAGTCGACGGGAATGGGTCTTTATTTGGCGAAGCAGGTATGCGGGCGGCTCGGGCATGAGCTGACGGTGGAGTCTGAGGAAGGACAAGGAACCCGCGTCTCGATGATTTTTTACAATCAATCGTTGTACAAGATCGCTGAGGCGCGCTAACATGACAACATTGTAAGGTCGGGCGTCCGCATTGAAAGGGAAATCGATGGGTCCGGCGGCCCTCTCGGGGATATACTTAGCTTACTAATAGGCCATGCGCCGGGAGGGTATAGACAAATGAGCGTTCTTCGTACAGAAGGGTTAGGTAAAATATACAGTTCGAAAGGCAACGTATCCTACAAAGCGTTGGAGGATATTGATTTGGCGGTGGAGGCAGGCGAGTTTGTCGGCATTATGGGGCCGTCGGGAAGCGGGAAGACGACGCTGCTTAATTTGCTGTCAACGATTGATAAGCCGACATCGGGAAGGCTGGAGGTAAACGGAATCGAGCCGGCCAAGCTGAACGACAAGAAGCTGGCGCTGTTCAGACGCCGCGAGCTCGGCTTTGTATTTCAAGATTTTAATTTGCTGGACACGCTGGCAATCAAGGAGAATATCGTTCTGCCGCTCGTTCTGGAAGGCATGCCGCCGAAGAAGATAGAAGAGAAGCTGGCGCCGCTTGCCGAGCTGCTGCAAATCAGCCATATCTTGAACAAACGGACGTATGAGGTATCCGGCGGACAAAAGCAGCGTGCGGCGATCGCGAGAGCGATTATTCATCAGCCGTCGCTTGTACTGGCCGATGAATTGACCGGCAACCTGGATTCCAAAGCGGCTAAGGATGTAATGGACGCACTTAAAGACATGAATGAACGGCTGCGTGCAACCGTGCTGATGGTTACGCATGATCCGTTCTCGGCGAGCTATTGCCAGCGCATTATTTTCATAAAAGACGGCAAGTTTTTCTCGGAAATTCGGCGAGGTTCGAATCGGCAGGCGTTTTTCCAACAAATACTCGACGCGCTCAGCGTGCTGGGGGGTAACTTCGATGACGTTCCGTTCGCTCGCGCTTAGCAATATCCGCGGCAATTGGCGGTCATACAGTGCGTTTTTCTGGAGCAGCGTTTTCTCGGTTATCATTTTTTATATTTATGCGGCGTTTCTATTTCATCCGGATGTCGTTAGCGGTCATATTTTGCAAGCGCAGCAGGTGCGCACAGGCATGGAGTTTTGCTTGTATATCATCGTTATCTTTTCATTTTTATTTGTGCTTTACTCCAATTCCGCTTTTCTAAAAACGAGAAAGCAGCAATTCGGACTGCTTACGCTATTCGGCATGACCCGGATGCAGCTTCGTAAAATGGTTATTTGGGAAAGCGTCATTATTGCGCTGCTTTCGATTGGCGCCGGGATCGGTTTCGGCATGCTGTTCAGCAAGCTCTTTTTCATGGCGCTGGGCGTTATGCTGAAGGTAGCCGAACCCATTCCGTTCGCAGCTCCATTGAAGGCGCTGGGCATGACGGGAGCAGGCTTTTTTATCCTGTTTCTTGTGATTGCCATATTCACCTCCACCCGCGTCGGCAAGGCAGAAATTATTGATTTGCTGAAAGCGGGCAGGAAACCGAAAGGCGAGCTCGTCTTTTCAAAATGGCTGGTCGCGCTCGCGATCGTCTGTCTCTCGGCCGCTTACGGCATGGCTTTAACGATGAAAATTAACACCTTCTTGATTACAGCGCCGTTAATTCTGGTTACGGTTATTATCGGTACCTATTTTATGTTCACGCAGCTCAGCGTACTGCTCATCCGGCTTTTGCAAAAACGCAAAGGGCTGTTCTACAATCGTACCAATATGCTGGTGCTTTCACAGCTCGGCTATAAGCTGAAGGACAATGCGCGCATTTTGTTCATGGTTTCGATTATGAGCGCCGTTATTTTGACCGCTTCCGGCACGTTCTATTTGATGCAGGTCGGCTATAAGAAGCAGGTAACCTCCTGGTCGCCTTATACGATTGCGGTCATCGAAGAGGGGACAAAGTCGCATGATGTAATCGATCCGGCCAAAATGAAAGCTATTTTGGAAGAAAACGGCCATCCGGTCGAGCGAGAGGTTCAATTTACAGGCGCAGCGATCAATAAAATCGTTTATACGAATACGGGCGGCGGGGAACGGGACTTACGCAACGACAATACGAAGGTCATCGTTTTATCGGCTACCGACTATAACCGGTTGGCCGAGCTGCAAGGACTTCCGACAGTCGTCGTCCCTCAGGATAAAGTGATTCTTGACTCATCCTGGAACAGCTATGTCCGGTCGGTACGCGGAGAGTTGAACGGTAAACCGATCGAGTTGACGGTTTCAGGTACAACGGACAAAACAGAAGGCTCTTTTATGAACAGGACGAATTACGAGATGTTCTATCTCATCATGGACGACTTTGCTTTCACGAAGCTGATGGCCGATATTCCGGACGAGGAGCGCGTCGTCGTATACGGATATGCAGTCAAGCAATGGGATAAGGCAGGCAAAGCCGTTGCTCAGGCGACGGAGCATGTATCGGGAGAAAAGCTGAACCAGATCGAAAAAGGCAGCACGGAATACTACGACAGGTATCAGCAATCCTCTTCGCTGACGCTGTTTATCGGCTTGTTCATCAGCCTGCTGTTCTTTATTGCCTCCGGCAGCTTGATCTACTTTAAGCTGTTCACGGAGCTGCAAGAGGATCAGGCGCAGTTCAGAGCCTTGAAACGCATCGGCATGACCAAGCAGGAAATCCGGCGCGTGTCGGTCAGCCAGATAGCCATCATCTTCTACATCCCTTGCGTCGTCGGCACGATTCATGCTCTGTTTGCGATGCGCGCGCTCGACCGATTGATGGGCTCGTCGATATGGCTCTATTCGCTCTTAGTCGTCGGTATATTCGTCGTCATGCAAACGGCCTACTTCCTTGTCGCAAGCTCCAGTTACTTGAAGGCCGTTAACAGCGGTAACGCCGCTCAGGCGAGCGCGCAGTAATACTGATCTAAAATAAGGGCGACTGGCACTGCGAGAAAAAAACGGGCTGGGATGCTTATGAAATTGGAACGGTTAAATATCCTTCGTATCCGCTTCTCATCTTTACAACTTCGGCTAAACTGCTATTGTATAATTAGAGCAAACAAACAGATAAAGTCATGCGAATATGCTGCTAATTTGAGAAGATAGACGAAGTTTCGTAAAACGATGGAGGAGGTTCGAGATGAGTGCGGATATGAAAGATAAACTGGTGATCGTGACTGGCGCCAATTCCGGTATGGGGCTGGCGACGACGGTTGCGCTTGCGTCGGCCGGCGCGCACGTCATTATGGCATGCCGCAGCAAAGAACGCGGGGAGCAAGCGTTGGAACAGGCGATCCAGCGGAGCGGAACGAACAACATCGAGCTGATGCAATGCGATTTGGCATCGTTTGCAAGCATTCGATCGTTTGCCGAGCAGTTTCGCCAGCGTTACGACCGGCTGGATGTGCTGATTAACAATGCTGGCGTCATCTCGTTGAAGCGCCAGGTGACGACTGACGGCTATGAAGTGGGTATTGGCGTCAATCATCTAGGACACTTCCTGCTGACCGAACTGCTGCTTGAATCGCTTCAGCAAGCGCCGCAAGGACGCATTATCAATGTCTCGTCGGGTGCGCATAAAGCGGGTACGATTCATTTCGACAATCTCAATTTGGAGAAGGGCTACAACGTTTGGAAAAGCTATTCGCAATCGAAGCTGGCGAATATTCTTTACACGAAGGAGCTCGCCAAGCGTCTCGCTCATACGAACGTGACGGTAAATTGCTTGCATCCTGGAGCGGTCGGAACGAATTTCGGAGTGGATCGGGACACGGGCTTCGGTAAACGTGTAATGGCGCTCGTCAAGCCGTTTTTCTTGACTCCCGAGCAAGGGGCCGACACGGCCATTTACTTGGCTACGGAAGAAGAGGGCGGCCGAGTGAGCGGAGAGTATTTTGTAAAGCGGCGAATCGCGAACGTTTCCACTAAGGCGAAGGACGAAGCGTCGGCAACCAGGTTTTGGGAGTGGAGCGAACGGCAAGTTGCATCTGGAAATTGAAAATAAAGGGAAACATCTCCATGACGGGGATGTTTCTTTTTTTAGAATTGCAACAACCATTTGCTGTTTTTTAGCGTCTATAATAGTAGGAAACATTTGCTAAATCAGGGTTATTGCTGAATAATAAAAGGTAGCAACAAGCAGGGATATCCGTTTGGACTGCACTTTATAGCGGCTGCGATCAGAGTAAATTTCCTGATACTAGCGTTTAGTTAGAAAAAGAGGCAGGTGTAACGATGAGTGTAGGCGTGATTGCCAAACTGCTGCTGGCGCTATTGCTGGGCTCGGCGATTCCGGGACAGACCTGGCAGAGTACGGCGAGCAGCTCCGTATTCGATCCGGAGCAAGTGGAAGAGGGGGACATTCTATCGGGCCTGACGGTCGAGCGCATCGACTACAATGCGAAGGACCGCTCATCCGTGCATGTCTTTTTTACAGGTGAAATTTTGGTTAAAGGCACGTACTGGCAGGAGCCTGTCTGTGAGACCGGATGCAGCGGAGAGGAGCATGGCGGGGCAATTTGGTTTACGGTATCGTCCGAATCGCGTCTGCCTATCGCCTCCTACGAGGAAAGCCGGCGCGCTTTTCTACTTGAAGGCTCTCCGTTAACGGGGGAAGGAAAAGCGACGCTAGTCATTAAAAATTACGAGATTCATTACGAAGGCAAAGAAATCGTCAACACGGCCGATTTCGTCCGCTTAGCCCACTAACGACTATCGATAGGAGGTCCTTCGTAAACGCAGCAATATGCGGGAGTGTCGGCGATCCGAACAGAAGGGGGAAGAACGGTAAATGCCTTTTTTGCAACGTATAAGTTTTGAATGGGATAAGGCATCGGCCGATCTACACCGGTATCCGTTCAATATCGAGGCGCTGCGGCGGATGGATGAACTGGAGATCGAGGGGAACGTAACTTTTTTCATCGGCGAAAACGGCTCGGGTAAGTCGACGCTGCTGGAGTCCTTAGCGCTGTTATGCGGCTTCAATACGGTTGGCGGACAGCATTCGCTGCTTGAAAAGGAAAAGGACGACATGTCGCTCTCCTCTGTCATGAGCTTGTCGTGGATGCTGAAAGTGAATAACGGCTTCTTTTTCCGAGCGGAAACGTTCAATGCATTCGCCGATTACATCGACGAGCTGGCTAAAGATCCGTGGAACGAACCACAAAGAGTCTATCAAGCGTACGGCGGAAAATCGCTCAACGAGCAGTCGCACGGGCAAGCGTTTCTTTCCTTGTTCAAGAACCGGCTGGGAGGCGCAGGCATTTATTTGCTTGACGAGCCCGAGTCCGCGCTTTCGCCGCAAAACCAGCTCGCGTTTATGCGAATCATTTGGGAGCTGGAACGGGCCGGGAACTCGCAGTTTATTATTGCGACGCACTCGCCTATTTTGCTGGCCTATCCGGGCGCGACGATTCTAAGCTTTGACCGTTCGCCGATTGGGGAGATCGATTATGAGGAGACCGATCATTATCGATTGACGAAGGAGTTTTTGAACGACAGGGGAAGGTATTTTCGAACACTATTCGAGGAATAAAAAAGGGAGGAATGACTTATGAAATTACAGGCGTTTTCCTTTACCGCACTTCGATTGTTGGCGATTTACTTTGTAGTACAGGCGTTGGGGACGCTGCCTTCGGCCGTTCATTATTCACTTTATAACAATTATTCGGCGGCAATCATCATATGGGCTTATGTCCCTCTAGTGTTGATAGGCGTCTGCGCATGGCTGCTTTGGAGCAAGGCTGACGTTTTAGCAGGAAAACTGACGTCCGCAAATGCAGCAGATGAGGCGGGACGGAACGAGATATCGGAGAGCGCTTTATACCGGGTGGGCTTGCCGATAGCGGCGATTTTTATCATCGTGACCGCACTGCCTGTTTTCATCGGCAGCGTCGTCCAATTGCTTCAAATTAACGTATCGGAATACGGCTTTTCTTCGGCAATTGCGAGCAGCACGTGGAGCTCTCTCATCGTCAGCTTTTTGAAAGTGGCGCTGGCCGCCGTATTGCTGTTTAGAGCCGATACGATCGGCTCTTGGGTAAGCGGCTTAGTCAACCAAGTCAAAACACAAAACAAATAAAAGAAAAGCCGCACGCTCGTGAAGAAATGAGCGTGCGGCTTTTCTTTTATTGCAACTGCGGCATTTTCGCTTTCTCGCAGCGTCCTGCCCGCGGCGTTATTAACCTTCTAGCTTCTGCTTATTTGGCTTATTGTACTTATTCGAATCGTACGTCGATCTGAATAACTTCCGATCGGCTGCCAATCCGGATCGGCGGGCCCCAGGAGCCAAAGCCGGAGGAAACGATGGCATGCAGGCCGCCTTTGCGCAAGTAGCCCCAGTCCAATTCGAACATTCTGCGAGTGACGAGATGGTTGGGCGCCATCTGGCCGCGATGAGTATGACCGGATAAACTTATATCGATGCCGTTCGCGGCTGCTTGTTCGAGGTCAGACGGCTGGTGATCCATCAGAATCAGCGGCAGCGAAGTATCCAGAGGAGCGATCAACTCGGCAATCGATTGCCGTCCGTCTGCGTCGCTCCGGGCCGCTGTTAGATCTTTACGGCCAATGACGTAGAAGCTGTTGTCGACAAGAACGGTCTCGTCCATAAGGACAGGGATGTCGATCGCCTTCATTTCGGCTACAAACCGGTCGATATGGCCGCCGTAATATTCATGATTGCCAAGCACCGCATATACCCCGAGCGGTGCTTTTAATTTTTTCATTACATTAGCCATGCCGTAACGGATGAACGGATCGATGTCGTCGTCAATTACGTCGCCGGGGATAAGGATGAGATCGGGCTTCATGCGCTCCATCTCGGCGACAAGCTTCTCCAGATGCCGATTTCCGACGATCGTGCCGAGATGAATATCGGATGCCATGCCGATCCGCAAGCTTTTATAGGAACCGGCCGCTTTCGAAATCGTGACGTTGTAGCTGCGGACGATCGGCGTCCATGCGTTCCAGCTCCCTCTGATGAGAATAGCGGCGAGCGTAACCAGCGTGACAGTGCCAACAAGCGTCACTGCTTGCGAATAAGGAACCGAGGCGAGGGTAAGCAGCCAGACGAGCAGATCGGCAATCGGGAACAGCAGCAGGCCATATTCCATAACGGCGAACCAGTAGGAGCCGACCAGCTTCACCGGCTTAGCGACCGATCTGAGGCCCGCAACCGATTGGCCTAGGCGGCCGAGTATATAGGAGAGCGCAAGCAAGGCAATCACAATGCTATAAACGGCCGGGTTCTCCAGACCGAACACAATGCGAAGGTACTCCCACCCGTTCCAGCCGAGGTACCAATGAATCAGGCCGATGACCAGTAAAACGGACAGA
Organism: Paenibacillus sp. NPDC058071; assembly: GCF_042885235.1. NCBI lineage: Bacteria > Bacillati > Bacillota > Bacilli > Caryophanales > Paenibacillaceae > Paenibacillus > Paenibacillus sp. NPDC058071. Next base: position 343,165 of record NZ_JBHVSK010000003.1, on the reverse strand, counting down.
GTGGAAAATAGAAATCGAAGTTTCATCAACAACAGCTCTCCCTTAATTTAATAGAATGCAATCTAATGTGAAACTACTATATCATAATTGAAAGGGCAGGGTAAAATAAGCCGGCGATAGCCGTTGCGGCGATACCCTCCGAGCCTTCCCTATGAAAAATATGCTACACTATATACAGTTACAACCGAAATGAAATGGAGAGAAGAAAGATGAAATCGCTTGTACTTGCTGAGAAGCCGAGCGTGGCCAAGGAAATCGCCCGCGTGCTCGGTTGCACGAATCGCAATAAAAGCTATATCGAAGGACCGCAATACGTCGTCACTTGGGCGCTCGGACACTTGGTTACGCTGGCCGAGCCGGAGGAATACGACGTCAAATATAGAACATGGAATTTGGAAGATTTGCCGCTGCTGCCGACTAAAATGAATTTAAAAGTAATGAAGGAAACGTCGCATCAGTTCAAAGCGGTCGCCCAGTTGTGCAAGCGCCAGGATATCGGGGAGCTGATTATTGCAACCGACGCCGGCCGCGAAGGCGAATTGGTGGCGCGTTGGATTATGGAGCTCGTCCATTGGCGCAAGCCGTTCAAACGGTTATGGATTTCTTCACAGACCGACAAGGCGATCAAAGACGGGTTTCAGTCATTAAAGCCGGGCAAAGCGTACGATCACTTATATGCGTCGGCCGTTTGCCGCGCTGAAGCCGACTGGCTGATCGGGCTTAATGTGACCCGGGCGCTGACGGTTAAGTATAACGCCCAGCTTGCGGCTGGACGCGTGCAGACGCCGACGCTCGGAGCGCTGATGGAGCGGGAGAAGGAAATCGCCCAATTCCAATCGCAGCCGTATTGGACCATTGCTGCCGATATGGGCGCATTTCAAGCGATATGGCGTGAGCAGGACGGTCATGACGGCCGTCTGTGGAACCGCGAGGCGGCGGAGGCTGTAATTGGCCGGCTGAACGGGAAAACCGCCAAAGTCGATAAGCTGCGCACGACGGAGAAGCAGGAGCCGCATCCGGAAGCGTACGATTTGACCGAGCTCCAACGGGATGCCAATAAGCGGCTCGGTTTCTCCGCCAAGCAAACGTCTAACGTCTTGCAAAAGCTATATGAGCAGCACAAGCTCGTTACGTATCCGCGCACCGATTCCCGTCATTTATCGAGCGATATGGTGCCGACGCTGAAAGGCCGGATTGAAAGCATCGCAGTCGGACCGTATGCGCCGATTGCCCGCAAGCTGCTGCGCGGCCAGCTTAACGTTACCAAGCGAATCGTGGACGACAGCAAAGTAAGTGACCACCATGCGATTATTCCAACGGAGCAATTCGTAAACCTTTCGGCTCTTAGCAGCGACGAGCGCAGACTGTATGATTTGATCGTGAAGCGATTTATTGCGCTGTTTTATCCGCCTTACCGTTACGAGGAGACGAGTGTTACGCTCGTTGCCGGAAGCGACAAGCTGTATGCGAAGGGCAAGGTTCAGAAGGATCTTGGCTGGAAGGAAGTGTACGGCGCAGACGTCCGGCTTTCGGACGAAGATGAGGAGGAGGGCGGAAGCAGCGGAGCCGATCGCCAGCCGGAGCAGCTGCTGCCATCTCTTGCATTAGGCGCCCAGCTGCCGATCAAACAAAGCCGGCTGAAGGAGCTCCGCACAATGCCGCCTGCCCGTTATACGGAAGCTTCATTGCTGTCCAAGATGGAGAAGCACGGGCTGGGTACGCCTGCGACGCGCGCCGACATTATCGAGAAGCTGCTGTCTACCGATACAATCGAGCGTTCTCAGAATCGGATAATTCCGACCGGGAAAGGAAAGCAGCTGTTTGAGCTGGTTGTCGAGGAGCTGCGCAGCCCAGAGCTGACGGCGCAGTGGGAGCGCGAGCTGGAGCGGATTGCCCAAGGAAAAGGCGACCCGTCCACATTTATGGCCGGTATCCGCGAGCAGGCCGGCAAATGGGTGTCCGAGGTGAAGCGGGAAACGAAAGAATACAAGCCGCATAACTTAACGCATTCGCGTTGTCCAGAGTGCGGCAAGAACCTTATGGAAGTGAAAGGGAAGCGCGGCAAATCGCTTGTCTGCCCGGATCGGGAATGCGGTTACCGGCGTTCGGCGGAGCCGCCGCTGACGAACAAGCGTTGTCCGCAATGCCATAAGAAAATGGAAATTCATGATGGAAAAGCAGGCAAGTACTTTCAATGTCGCCCCTGCAACGTCATCGAAATGGTCGGCGACAAGCAAGGCGGCCGTGTGAACAAGCATCAGCAGAAGAAGATGATTGCTCAGTACAGCGATAACGTTTCCTTGTCTAACAGTCTCGCAGATGCGCTGAAAGCGGCTCTGTCGGAGAAAGATAAACAGTAAAGCTTTCCTTTTAAAACTCGCTATTCACGCAATTAAGGCTAGTAACCTGCGCCATTCATCCAAGAGACAGATGCATCCCCGTCATATGCTATCAATGAAATAGCAGGAAGGGAGATAGATTGTTATGGGTGAACATACCGGCAGGCAGTTGGCTAGCAAATGGGCGAAGACGGCCGTGCTTAAGGCTCATTCGGAAATCGCGCCGCATATTCCGCCGACGATGAAGTATACGGCAGACAATTTGCGAAGCATGCTGAATACGCATAGCATGGTTGTCGTGAAACCGGTCAAGGGAGCGGGAGGAAACGGCGTTATCAAAGTGTCAAAAAGCAGAGGGCAATTCTCGTACACGTATTATTCCAAAACGAAGACGTTCTCGACCTTCGATGCGATGAAGCGCTCGCTGGACAAAAGCCGGAAGCCTCGCCGTTATTTGATACAGAAAGGAATCCGTCTCGCGACGGTGAATGGCCGGCCAATCGATTATCGCGTTAAATATGTGAAAACGGAAAATGGCTGGGTATACCGTTCGATGGTGGGACGGATCGCTAAGCAGGGGCTGTTCGTAACGAATCTGTGCAAAGGAGGGACGATGGTGACGGCTGCGCAAGGAATCCGCATGTCGCTGTCGTCGTCCGCCGTTGCTGCGAAAAAAAGCAAGATGAGACGATTGACCGTTCTGTCAACGGCAATGCTGGAGAAAAGCTTCCCGGGCATCGGCCAACTCGGCTTCGACTACGGCATCGATAGGGAAGGAAAGATTTGGATTTTTGAAGTGAATACAAGGCCGCAATAAGCCTGGCATTGCTGGAATAAACCCTCTACAGGGTTTATTTTTTTGCCGTCGTTGGTCTAGCAATTCCAATTAACGGAATTAATAGAGTAGAAATAGATGATTAAAGTTTTTTATCGATAGATTTGAATGATAGGCTGTGTATAACAATATCCACATTATCCACGCTGATATCCCTCATAATTCGACGTATGTCCACAAATCATGCACAGTATGTCCACAAAAGGTTGTGAATAAGTGAGGCGTTGTTCTATTAAACATTCGATGATACGATGAGGAAGAAATTAGGAAAACATATGGAGAAAGGAAGTGCCCACTATGGAGCTGCTGTCCGATGAATTACTGGAAGACACCTATAATGCGGCCATCCAATTTGACTTGGAAGCGGAGTTCATTCTCATGCTGCAAATCGAAATGAAACGCAGAGAGTTAGGGCTGCGCAAGGAACAAAGCCGCATTACCGCCTAGATATATAAAGCGCAATTAGAACCGTCCTTCGGCAACGATGACATCAACGGTTAAGCTGCAATGCGCGCAGTATGCAACATGCTTGCAATAATAAGTAGTATTGGACGACTGACTATATAAAGTGATCTGTTCGAGAGGCTCATAAGGCGAGTAAGGGCCGGTCCAATCGGCCGAACGCCCCATATCGGACATAGGCTCATGACATACGCTGCAATTTTCTTGAAACGGCTGCAAGCCGTTGCATACGGGACAAAACATAAAGGGTATCCTCCTTGGCAAAGCCGGACGCCGCCGCTGCGGCTCCTGCAATGAATCGACCAAGGTTAGGATACCCTTCTTATTTTCGGATTACGCGCGCAATCGCGGCTTTATAGCTTCATATTGCTGCTGTGGCCAGGCGATAGCTTGGCGCTTGGATCTACATATACTTTTGCATTATTGATGGCTGTTGGAGCTTCGCCGAAGCCAACTGCAATCAGCTTTAATTTGCCTGGATAAGTCGTAATATCGCCAGCGGCAAATATGCCCTGAATGTTCGTCTCCATACGGGTATCGACAGCGATCGAGCCATGCTCAATATGGATGCCCCAGTCCGCTATCGGACCGAGCGAGGAGACGAAGCCGAAATTGACGATAACGGCATCGACATTCAGTTGAACCGCTTCTTTCGTTTTCACGTCGGTTAACGTAACGGACGTTATTTTTCCTTCGCCGCCGTCGTGCAGCGCTGTAATTTCCGTAGGGGTAATGACGGTAACGGTAGACTTCAACAAATTTTCAACGCTATGCTCATGAGCCCGGAACTTGTCGCGCCGGTGAATAAGCGTCACGCTTTCCGCGATCGGCTCTAGCATTAACGACCAGTCGACGGCGGAATCGCCGCCTCCGCTAATCAGCACCTTCTGTCCGCGGAACCTTTCCAGATCGCCGACAAAATAGTGAAGATTGACCCCTTCGAAAGCAGCCGCTTCAGGCAAATCCAGTCTGCGCGGTTCGAAAGCGCCAACGCCGGCGGTAATGATAACTGCTTTTGCATAATACGTCGATTTGCTCGTAACAATTTCGAACAATCTCTCGTCTTTTTTAGTGACGCTCTGCACCTTCTCTTCCAGCCGGATATCCGGTTTAAACAGCTCCAGCTGTTGAATGAGCCGGTCGACGAGTTCTTGGGCAGTCACCTTCGGAAATCCGGCTACGTCATATATATATTTCTCCGGGTAAAGGGCGGCAAGCTGGCCGCCTAACTGAGGCATGCTTTCTATTAATAATACTGAGGCTTGCCGCATGCCGCCGTAGAAAGCGGCGAACAGGCCAGCGGGACCTCCGCCGATAATGGCGATATCGGTAACAGACGCGGTTGGTTCGGAATGAGTCATCAAAGCACCTCCAAGCGATCATAGTCATTTATGCACTTCTTCATTATAAGCTTTTCGGAACGTACAAAGGAATATCGAATTTGTATGCCCCTCTAAAGTTTTTCGTATATTTTGCTCTTGAACTTTTGGTTAAAACTATGTAATATTTCTGATGTATATTCAGATTGCACTGGCAGAAAAAGACGATCGAAACAAGCTTTTTTCTAAATAAATGAGCTGATTGAGATAAGAGATACGAATGCCGGTGTGGTTTTATAAAGAAGAAAGAAGTTGCACAAGCTACCGGGAGCGCCGTTATATGTCCTACATTGCTGATGGGTTTGTGTAATTTTTCACACTGGATAGTAAAAGCATAGGAATGGATGGGATCATACAATGAGCAACATACCCAAAATCGTTATTTTAGGTGCCGGCTACGGCGGCGTTCTGACTGCGCTTCGCCTGCAGAAGGAACTGAATTACAACGAAGCCGACGTCACTTTGGTCAATAAGCACGACTATCATTATATTACAACCCATTTGCATATGCCGGCGGCAGGTACGGACAATCCTGAAAACGCGCGCGTCAGCATCTCCAAGCTGATCGACGAATTTAAAATCGATTTTGTCAAATCGACAGTTGTGCAAATTCGTCCGCAAGATAAAAAAGTCATTCTCGAGGACGGCACGCTTTCCTACGATTATTTGGTTATCGGCCTCGGCGGCGAGCCGGAAACGTTCGGCATCCCGGGTCTCGGCGAATATGCGATGAACATTCGCAGCATCAACTCGGTTCGTTTGATTCGCGAGCATATCGAATATCAATTCGCACGCTATAAACGCGAACCGCATCGGACCGATTATTTGACTTTTATCGTCGGCGGCGCCGGCTTCACGGGCATCGAGTTCGTTGGCGAGCTGTCCGATCGTATTCCGCAGCTGTGCAGACAATTTGACGTCGATCCTTCGCTCGTCAAAATTTACAATATCGAAGCGGCTCCTACCGCACTTCCGGGCTTTGATCCCGAGCTTGTGGAGTACGGCATGAACGTGTTGACGAAGAAAGGCGTGACGTTCCGAATCGGAACGGCGATTAAAGAGTGTACGCCGGAAGGCGTCGTTGTCGGCGAGGGCGAAGAGATCAAGTCGCAAACCGTCATTTGGACCGGCGGCATCCGCGGCAACCGTTTGATTGAGGACGCTGGCTTTGAAACGATGCGCGGACGCGTGAAGGTTGACGATCATTTGCGCGCGCCAAATCATGACAATATTTATATCGTCGGCGATAACTCGCTGATGTTCAATCCGGAAGGCCGTCCTTATCCGCCTACGGCGCAAATCGCGATGCAGCAAGGCGTTGTGTGCGCGCATAATCTGGTAGCTTCGATTCGCAACCAGCCGCTGAAAGGTTTTGTATTCAGCAACAAGGGAACAGTAGCTTCACTCGGTAAAGGCGAAGCGATCGGTGTCGCATTCGGCAAGAAATATAAAGGCCGGACTGCTGCATGGCTGAAAAAGCTGATCGATATTCGCTATTTGTTCATTATCGGCGGCATTCCGCTCGTGCTTCGCAAAGGCAAGTTTCTGTAATGCGCCATTGCAGCGTGCAAGTGAGAGGCTTGCTGACGAGGGAGGAGCTCGACCGCTATAACGCATTGATGGAGGTCGGTTCCTATTTGGAATCGCAAAGTCGCCATGATCTTGCGTATACGGTTCAGAAGGAAGTCGACATTCTCATTTTACCGGCGATTGAAAGGTTGAAGGAGAAAAGCAGACAGCGCGACCGTGATACCGAGCAATATCTGGAATCGAAGAGGCTTGAAGCGCTTCAAATCGATGACGAGGACGACGAGTAACGATTAATTATAAAGAGGCTTCTTAAACAGCCAGCGGTGGTACTGCTGCTTGTTCAAGAAGCCTCTTTCGCATACTGGCCGGATTAGGGTGTAAACTTAAATCTTTGCACAAATTTAAGATATAGAGAAAGAGGAAGAACCCTCTGACCCGTAACGTTTCATCGTGTTGGAACTCAAGCGCTGATTGCGGTTTTGAGCCTTAATACAAATGAATAAAAACCGACCATAAAAATAGGCCAACCAGTAAAAACTGGCTGACCCAATAATACGAAAAAGCCTCTCGAATACCGGCGATTGAATGCCGATATTCGAGAGGCTATCCTGCCGCTGGCAGAATCAAAATCCAATGCAAGCTTACAGCTTCAGCATCGTGGAAAACTTGTCCGGCGTCAACAGGTTGCCGACATAGAAGTCTCCGAAGTCGCCGTAACGGGCGCTTACTTCGTCGAAGCGCATTTCGTATACGAGCTTCTTGAATTGCAGCGAGTCGTCTGCAAACAGCGTAACGCCCCACTCCCAATTGTCGAAACCGACCGAGCCGCTAATGACTTGCTTTACTTTGCCCGCGTACTGGCGGCCGATCATGCCGTGGCTGCGCATCATGTTGCGGCGCTCTTCCATGCTGAGCATATACCAGTTGTCATTGCCCTGGCGGCGTTTGTTCATTGGATAGAAACAAATATGAGCCGCTTTCGGCAGCGTCGGCTTCAGCCGAGCGATGATTTCCGGATTTTGCAGCGGGTCTGCGCCCGGTTGATTGACATAGTTGCTCAGCTCGACGACGCTAACATAAGAGTAGGTCGGAACTGTAAATTCCGCAAACAGCGTTTTATTAAAAGCCGTTTCCAGCGCATTCAAGTCTTCGAGCGTTTCACGCAGGTGCATGAAGACGAAATCGGCCTTCTGTCCGACAATGGAATAAACCGCTGTGCTGCCTTCACGGTTGTTTTCAGTTTCCGCCCATTGGCTCAGTAAGGTATGAAGCTCGTCCAAAGCGCGGCTTCGTTCCGCTTCGCTCGCGTTCCGCCAAGTGGTCCAGTCGATCGTGCGGAAATCATGCAGCGCATACCAGCCTTCCAGCGTTAAAGCTACTTCACTCATCGTTCAATCTCCTCTCGTTCCAAGAGCCCAGTCGCATCGCGGCTTTCGCGCCGCAGCTTCCGGTTCTTGGTTTCGCTTCCCATATTGTAGCGTAAACGCTCAAGCTAGATCAAATGGCGGTCTTGTGACAAAACGGCTTGTCCGATTGACTTCCGCAAATGCTTTCATTAAACTGAGAACGAGAGTCTCATACATAAAGGGGAATTGTGCATGCTTCAGCTAATTGTGGCGACGGTGCTGTTCTTGGTCATGATGTTCGGCATCGGCTTCATTCTCAATATGCTTTTAAAAACGACTTGGTTTCCAATCTATGTTTTTATCATCGTGCTTGTGCCGCTTTATATTTGGCAAACATGGGACGAGAGCAAATCGTTCGTAGGCAACTTTACCGCCTTTACGATTGTCGATCTCATTCCGGTCATCGGAGCGCTGGTCGGCGCTTACGTGAGCGGCTGGGCGATCCGCGCGCTGCGGCGGGGCGGCTATAAAATGTTTTAGCAATGAAAATCCTCCATCGGGGGATTTTTCTATTTTTCGACCCCTCTTGTGGAGTACGGTTTTATGTTAGAATGATAGAAAGCAAAGCAAGTATAGATGGATGGAGTAGATGGCGCGTGCGCATCGGTAATATATTGCAATTTACGGAACATCACCGATATTACATATTTCGTGATTTTTCGCTAAGCAGCTTGGATTATAAAATGTTAACGCTCATTTATCAGCCTCTAATCGGCGCGTTTGCGATAGCGCTGTTCCAGCAGCTCTATCACGGCGTTCCCGAAGGCCAGGCTGGCTACTCGCCGATCGAGCCGCAGCGCAAGCTGTTTCTTGGCCTCGGCCTCGACATGAGCGAGCGCAGCCGTAAATCGCTGGTTGAGCAAGCTTCGAAGCTGGAAGCGGTCGGCTTGCTGCAGACATCCCGTTTGGGCATGCCCGATCAGGCCGATGTCCTCTACGAGTATGAATTGATCGCGCCGCTTTCGCCAAGCGAGTTTTTCCGCAACCAGCATTTGACGATGCTGCTAAGAGATAAAATCGGCAAGTACGCGGTCATTTCCTTGCGCGAATCGTTTGGCGCGGCAGAGCCTGACGAGCTTGCGGATGCGCGTCAAAAGTTGACGAAGGAAAACATATCCGTACCGTTTTACGAGCTGTTCCAGTTGAATGCGCAATCGGTCGACAACGAGCTGGAGCAAGCGCTCTCCGAGGTGGCCCCTGCCAGGCAAGCCGCTTCGCGCGCTCAGTTGGAAACGGCGGGCATGGCCTATGGCGAAATCATCCTGCGTTTTCCGCGAAACTCCGCGAACCGCACTTACGTCGAGAGACTGCGGCACAACGAAGACCGGCTGGCGCAAATCAACTACGTCGCCTATAAGTACCATTTATCGGTCGCCGACGTATGCCGTCTTCTTGATGAGGATGGCGTTTTCCAGCCGGACGGCGAGCTGCTCCTTGACGAGTTGCAGCTGCGGGCCAATCAGCTGTACCGGCAGGATAAGAAGCGGGAAGGCGACCGGCAGCGGGCGATAGCCCGTTCGCAAGCGCAAACCGAGAACGAGGACGAGTTGGAAGAGGTAGGCGTTCCCGAGGAATATTATTTAAGCGTTCCAAGCCAGTTGCTTGGACGGTGCGACGTGCAGCAGTTCAACATGCTGATGCGGAACGAGCCTCATACCCGCTTTTTACAGCGGTTTTTCCCTGGCGCAGTGCCGGACTGGATCGAGAGAACCTTCGAACGGATCGACTTGAACTACCGATTGCCGGCACCGGTCATAAATGTTCTTATTTATTATGTAATTGGGATGAACGACGCGCAGCGCGTAACCAAATCGTTCGTTGAAGCGGTCGTCTCCAATATGCTGATGAAGCAGATCGATACGTTTGAGAAGGCGGTCGATTATGTGCGCGAGCAGACCGCCGTCGAGCAGGAAAAGGAGCGCCGTTCTAAAGCGGGCGTTTCGCCTTCCGCAGGCAGAGGCGGAGCCAGAAGCGGCGGGGCAAGAACGGGCGCGTCGCGGAAGCCGTCTATTCCGATCGTCCCTCAGGAGAGCGGTGACGGGGGAGCTGCGATCTCGCCGGAGCGGCTTGAGGAAATGCGCCGGCTGGCTCGCAAGCTGGACGGCAAGTAATAAATAATAAGGCGGGTGAATAGAGATGGAATCGCTTGGCGAATTGCTGAAGGCTTGGCCGGCGGGACGCAAGATGACGAATCAGGCAGACCAAATGATGGAAGAGCTGATGGCCGATCCGCTTGTCGAGCGGCTGCTGGAGAAGCATCCCGAACTGGACGAGCAGGCGGTCCGGCTCAATCTAAACCGCGTTTATCAATATGTGACGGAGTACCGCAATTGTACGAATTGTCCGGGGCTCGACAAGTGTCCGAATGATTTCGAAGGACACTATACGCTTCTATCGAGCGAGAGCGTTAACGGCAACCCGCAGCTGTACGACCGCAAAGTATCGTGCAAAAAATTTACTGCTCGCCGCAGCGAGGAGCAAATTAAGAGCCGTATTCGCAGCTTTTATGTAGACGAGCGTGCGCTTGAAAATGGCTATTCGGCGGATGAGATTCTGTTTAACGATCCGAACCGGACGGAAGCGGCTTATCAGATTTTAAACTATATCGATCGTACGAAAGAGGAAGGCTTGCAGCAGGAAGGGCTTTATTTGGCGGGCAGCTTCGGCACGGGAAAAACGTTTCTCATGTGCTACCTGCTGCACGAGCTGGCCAAAGCGGGCTATACCGGCGCAATTGTCTATATGCCGGAGTTCGTCGAGGATTTGAAATCGATGATGCACGAGCCGGGCAAGCTGAAGGAAACCGTTGAGATGATGAAAGAGACCGATCTGCTTATCTTCGACGATATCGGAGCGGAAAATTTGAATCCATGGGTACGGGATCATGTACTAGGCTCGATTTTGAATTATAGGATGAACCGCAAACCTACCTTTTACACGTCCAACCACGGTCTGGAAGCGCTGGAACAGCATTTCAGCTTTACAAGCAAAGACGGTGACGAACGGCATAAAGGCCAGCGGCTGATGGATCGGATTAGACCTTACGTGCAGGTCGTCATGGTAAACGGCGATAATAAACGGGGTCGTAAAAGCTAACATACAAACATCATAAAATAAGCGTGTATCGGTTTTTTAAAATAAAAAATCGAAGCACGCTTATTTTTTTTGTAAACAAATATCACTTTCACCATTTACCGCGTTAATATATTGTAGTATACTTTGATGCTAAGAAGGGAGTTGAGAGAATGTGTCATATTTGGGTGGCGGGGGTTGGTACGCCGGGGAGGGTTGATTGCAGCTAGCTCTGGGGACAGACGTTTGTCCTGATGAGCGGCACTGGCAAATGCTTCTAATTGCTGATGATACTATAGTAAATTTATCGAATCAGGAATGCAATAGTCTGCCTAAAATTATCTGAAAATTTAAAAGATTGAATAAAAGAGCGCTTTCAGAACGATTGGCAAATACAAAAAAGGAGGAGATTACGATGAAATACAAGCCTAGAAGCTACATAGTTGTACTGCTTATGGCATTCGTGCTCATTGCAGGATGCTCATCGAACAATTCCAATAGCCCGACTAACGCTCCCAAAGCGACCGACGCCGCTACAAAGGCGCCTACGGACGCTCCGGCAGCAGATCCGAACACCCCGAAAGACGGAGGCACGCTGACCATCAGTACGTTCTCCGATATCGTTAGCGTCAACCCGCTTTTTGTTCAGGACACCGCCTCAGGCGATGCAGAAAACTTCCTTTTCTCGAAATTGTACGATCTCGATCGCGACGGCAACGTCATTGCCGAGCCTTGGTCGCTCGCTTCCGAGCCGCCGGCTATATCCGAAGACGGCAAAACGTATACCGTTAAGCTGAAAAACAGCGCGAAATGGAGCGACGGTACACCGGTTACGGCCGATGACATTATTTTTTCTATTAATGCGACTATAAATCCCGATGTCGGTTCGCCTGGTATCAGCAACTTCGACAAAGTGGATAAATTGGATAAAGTAGATGACCATACGGTCAATATTACACTGAAGCAAGTATACGCGCCTTTCGCCTATTCCTTGACGTTCAGACCGGCTCCGAATCATATCTTGAAGGATGTGAACCCGAAAGAGCTGCAAAAACACGTATTCGGCAAAGATCCGGCGCAGACGGTCACGAACGGCCCATGGAAATGGACGGAATGGAAAGAAGCGCAATATTTGACGTTCGAAGCCTATCCGGAATATTGGAGCGAAGTGAAGCCTCATATTCAGAAGGTCGTTTATAAAATTTACGCCGATCAGAACACAGAGGTTCAAGCACTGATCAAAGGCGACGTCGATACGACGCTGGCCATTCCAATCACCCAGTTGGCGGCAATTGAAGGCAACGACAAAATCAACGTCATTAAAGGAAGAAACGCAACTTATGAATACATTAACTTTAGCTTCAACAAGGATAACTTCCCGAACAAAGTAGTGCCGTTCGAATCGCAAAAAAGCCGCCAAGCGATCGCGTACGCGTTGAATCGCCAAGGCATGGTCGATAACGTGCTGAAGGGCTACGGCTACCTGATGAACTCGCCATTCCTGCCGGGCTCGTGGGCCGATCCGGGCGATAAAGCAATCAACTACGGCTATGATCCGGAGAAAGCGAAGGCGCTGCTCGCCGAAGACGGCTGGGTGGCTGGCAAGGACGGTATTGTTGTGAAGGACGGCGTCCGCTTCTCCTTCGAGCTGCAATACAACTCGGGCAACAGCCGCCGCGAGGCAGTATCGCAAATTATTCAGCAAAACTTGAAAGACGTCGGCATCGAAGTGAAGCCGAAGGCGATGGAGTTCTCGACTTGGATTGACCAGAATCTGACACCTGGCAAATTCCCGGCCGTCCTGCTCGGCTGGTCGATGGATTCGCCGGACCCGAACCAAGAAAGCATCTTCTCGTCGAAATATTTCCCGCCAACTGGTCAAAACTCCGGATGGTACAAAAACGAGAAGCTCGACAAGCTGTGGGTTGACGGCTATTCGGTTGTCGACCAAGCGGAACGGAAAAAAATCTACGACGTCGTCGCTGAAGAAATTTCTGCCGATCTGCCTTACGTCTTCCTGTATCAATACGGCAACCCGCAAGGCATCGGGCCGAAAGTCAAATACGCCGAAGAGGATGCGCCGGAGCCGTCGCACCAGAACGGATACTTCTTCCATATTATCAAATGGTGGATTGCCGAGTAATGTCTAACCGAGAGCAGCTGCTATAAGAGCGCGGGAGAGGGGAATGAACTCCTCTCCTCGCGTCATTTCTAATTACACTCTTGGGAGGATGGAGGCATGACAGAATTTATTATCCGGCGCGTATTGCAATCCGTCTTGGTTCTATTTCTGATTACGATTGTCACGTTCAGCCTGATCCATCTGGCTCCGGGCGGTCCTTTCCAAATTATGCTCGCTCCGGGCCTGTCGCCGGAAGCGTTTCAGACACAAGCGCATAATATGGGGCTGGACAAGTCGGTCCCCGAGCAGTACATCAAGTGGATCGGTAATTTCTTAAAGGGCGATTTAGGCACAACGTTCAAAAACAACAAGCCCGTCGCCGATCTGCTCTGGCCAACGGTGAAAAATACGGTCGTGCTTATGGGCTCGGCCTGGATCTTGACGCTCCTTATCGCGATTCCTTGGGGAATCTACAACAGCACAAGAGAATACAGCCTGTCTGATCAGACGGCTTCCTTTATTTCGTACTTGGGCTTTGCGATGCCGACGTTCTGGTTCGGGATCATCTTGCAGCAAATATTCGCCATCAAGCTGGATTGGCTGCCGCTGTCGGATATGTATACGATGGGCAATGAAGGCCAGATCGGAGATCTGCTCCAGCATTTGGTTTTGCCGGTTTCGGTGCTGACGCTCGGCTTCTTAGCCGCTTATGTGAAATATTCACGCTCCAGCATGATGGAGGTGCTGCACCAGGATTACATTCGAACGGCGCGAGCCAAGGGCGTCCGTGAAGGCAAAGTGATTTACAAGCATGCGCTGCGGAATGCGCTCATTCCGATCATCACCATTATCGCGCTCGATCTGCCGATGCTGGTGGCGGGCGCCGCTTTAACCGAAAGCGTGTTCAACTGGCCGGGCATGGGCCGGATGTTTGTCGAATATGCAGTTGCGCGTGAGTATAACGTGCTGATGGCGATTACGATGATAACGGCAGTTATCGTCATCATTGGCAATTTGATCGCCGATCTGCTGTATGCGGTCGTCGATCCGAGAGTGCAGCTTGGCAAAAAAGGAGGCCGGTCAGCATGAGTGACGCTTTATTGAAATCGCCGTCTTCCACACCTGAGCCGTCGCCGGCGAGACCGGACAAATCGGGCCGAACGGAGAAGCTAAAGCGGCCTCCGGGACCGTGGCGTACCGGCTGGGCCAGCTTTCGGAAAAATCCGTATGCAGTGACGGGGCTAATCGTGCTCATACTGTTTATTCTTATGGCGGCATTTGCTCCTCTTCTGACCAAGTATGATCCGGCAAAAATCGATATGATGTTTACCAATCTGAAAGCGGGTACAGATGGACATTTGCTCGGCACCGACGAACTAGGCCGCGATATATTTGCCAGACTGATCTATAGTGCTCGCATTTCGTTGCTGGTCGGCTTCTCCGTTGCGATTGGCGCGGTGCTGATCGGTACGCTGGTGGGTGCGGTTTCCGGCTATTTCGGCGGTTTTATCGATTCTTGTTTTATGCGTCTCGTCGACGTAATGAATTCGATTCCACTGTTGTTTTTAAACATTCTGATTCTTGCAATCTTCGGCACCAAGTTCAGCTATATGATTATCGTACTCGTGCTGACGAGCTGGATGAGTGTTGCCCGCCTTGTGCGAGGCACCTTCCTGCAGCTGCGGGAAATGCAGTATGTTGAAGCGGCCAGAGCGATCGGCGTATCCAACGCCGGTATCATATTCCGCCATCTGCTGCGCAACTCCAGCTTCCCGATTATCGTTAACGCTACGCTAATGGTTGGATCGGCCATTCTGAGCGAGTCGGCGTTGTCTTATCTCGGACTTGGCATTCAAGCGCCGGATACGAGTTGGGGATTAATGCTCAGCAACGCTCAGCAATTTATGCTCGTCGATCCGCTGCAGGCGATCTATCCGGGCATGTGCATTCTGATCGTCGTGTTGGCCGTTAACTTTATCGGAGACGGGCTGCAGGACGCTTTTAACCCCAGGAAGAAAACGACCGGAAGGAGGCTGGAGCAATGGAGAAAGCGCTTCTCGAAATCCGGGGCTTAACGACTGGCTTCGCTACGGATAAAGGCGTCGTAAAGGCGACCGACCGCGTCAACTTGAAGCTGAAGAAAGGCCAGACGCTCTGCCTTGTCGGCGAGTCGGGCAGCGGCAAAAGCGTGACGGCGCTGTCCGTCATGCGACTGATCGACTATGCCGGCGGCGCGATTTTGGAAGGAGACGTGCTATTTCAGGGCGAAAATCTTGCGGTGAAGAGCCAGGACGAGATGATTCGCATTCGCGGCAATCAAATCGCGATGATTTTCCAGGATCCGATGTCGGCTTTGAATCCGGTCTATACGGTGGGCGATCAGATCGCCGAAAGCATCATGCTGCATCAAGGTAAAAACAAGTCGGAAGCGGTAAAGGCAGCAGTCGATTTGCTTCGGCTGGTCGGGATTCCGGCGCCGGAAATGCGGGCAAAACAATATCCGCATGAATTGTCCGGCGGCATGTGCCAGCGCGTCGTTATCGCTATCGCATTGGCTTGCGATCCCGCCTTACTGATCGCCGACGAACCGACGACGGCGCTTGACGTCACTGTGCAGGCGCAAATTCTTGACCTGCTGCTAAAGCTGCAGCGCGAGCTCGGCATGTCCGTGCTGCTGATTACCCATGACATGGGTGTTGCCGCCGAAGTAGCGGATCGCATTGCCGTAATGTATGCAGGCGTAATTGTGGAGGAAGGAGCGGTGGAAGATATTTTCAACCAGCCGAGCCATCCTTACACGGTGGGGCTGCTGAAGTCGGTGCCGAGCCTTGAGGGCAAGCGTGGCGGCGATTTGTATACGATTAAAGGAAACATCCCGGGCTTGTCGCAGCTGCCAACAGGCTGCCGCTTCCACCCGCGCTGTCCGAACGCAAGGGCCGTATGCGCGGAGCAGGAGCCGCCTTCTTTCGCAGCAGCAGGCGATGGACATCAAGTCAGTTGCTGGATGTACGGGCCGGAAGCCCGGTCGCAGCATTGGCAATTCGAAGCGGAGCAGAGGTGACTGATCGTGAATACGGACTATGTACTGGAACTGAAAAACGTGAAAAAGTATTTTCCGATCAAAACGGGCCTGCTGAACCGCGTTATCGGGCATGTCAAAGCGGTTGACGACATTTCGCTATCGATTCGGCAGGGCGAAACGTTTGGTCTTGTCGGCGAATCGGGCTGCGGGAAGTCGACGCTCGGACGGGTTGTGCTGAACCTTCAGCGGGCAACGTCCGGCGAGGTCGTATTCGAAGGCCGGGACGTTCAAGCTGTGGGAGGGCGGGAGCTTCGCGAGCTCCGCAAGGAGATGCAGATCATCTTCCAAGATCCTTACGGCTCGCTCAATCCGCGTATCCTCGTGAAAGATATTATCGGCGAGCCGCTGCGGCTGCATCAGAAGCTGAAGCCAAAAGAGATCGATCGCCGCGTCGTCGAATTGATGGAGCTTGTCGGTCTCGATGCTACGAGACGCAATCGCTATCCGCATGAATTTTCCGGCGGACAACGCCAGCGGATCGGCATTGCCCGCGCGATTGCGCTCAATCCGAAGTTTATCGTCGCCGACGAAGCGGTATCGGCGCTGGACGTTTCAGTGCAATCCCAGGTGCTCAACTTGCTGATGAAGCTGCAGCGCGAGCTCGGGCTGACGTTTCTGTTTATTGCGCACGGCCTCCATGTTGTGCGCCATATCTCAGACCGCGTCGGCGTTATGTATCTAGGCAAGCTGGCCGAGGTCGGCCCAACCGAGGAACTGTTCGACAAGCCGCTTCATCCCTATACGGCGGCGCTTATCTCCTCGATTCCGCGGCCCGATCCGGGCCGAAAGCGGGAGCGCATCGTGCTGCAAGGCGACGTGCCGTCGCCGGCCAATCCGCCTAGCGGCTGCCGCTTTCACCCGCGCTGTCCGTTCGCACAGGCTCGCTGCTCGGAAGAAGAGCCTTTGCTGCGTGAAGTAGGAGAAGGCAGGCAGGTTGCTTGCCACTTCCCGCTTAATGCGGACAGTCTGCCGAAGGCGGCCGTTCAATTGCAAGCATAAGCTTTTTATAGAAAATAAAAGGCGCGATTGCGTGGAGGAAGCCCCTCCCGGCAATCGCGCCTTTTATTTTTTTAACCTGCGGTATTCTACGCTTTTACATCGAATAAATAATCGGCGCGGCTTGCACAGCCGTTGTCTTTCTCGCTGTTGACGCCGCATGTGTGGAGCCAGTAGCCCTGCACGGGAAGCTGATCGTTTTCGATTGGCTTCACACCGTTTTCATTCACCTCGAATTTGTGACCCTCTTTAATGCCATAGCTGACTTTCGTACCGTCGCTCATCAGCTTCAGCTTTCCGTAGGGGAAGTCGTCATCTCTCAAATGCGCAAATTGCAGCAGGTCGGCTTGCTCAAAAAAATAGCCGGCGTCCATTTGACGGTCGTATTGCACCCATTGATTCGTAGAGGCATGTCGAGTCAACTTCAATTGAAGCTTTTGTACGTCATAGAGAGCCTCGGTATGAAGATAGCGGTCGCCTGACCGTTCAACGAGACGGAAGTTCAGTTGAATCCATTCACCGCTCTCGGCATGCGTCACTTCAAAATCGGCAAGTTTGGCATGCTGTCCGATTTTCGTTTGAGCAATGAGGCTTTTCCATAGCCCGTCGTAGCCGAGTTCTTCTTCGGAAACGTGACGGATGACAGCGCTTTTGAAATCCCCGGTTGCCAATCCTGCAGCGGCAGGCATGAACAACTGCCATAGATAGAGCAGCAGCCCCAGCAGCGCCGCTTTGTTTTTGATCGCAAAATTAGCTTTCGTTTTGCTGAAAAATGGAAAATAAACGGCGAAGCCGAGCGGCAGTTTCACCTCATTGAGCGAAAGCGTGAAGCCGCCGAGCAGCGTATAGCCAATCAGCCTCCATTCCAGCCCTCTCTCATCGGAAGTGCGCCGCCGGTACAGAAGCGGAAGGAGAGCCAGCACAATTAGCAAAGGAATAAAGTACAAATAAGATGAAAGCCCGCTGTCCAAAAGGTGATAGCTATATAAATTGTAGCCCGAGAATCGAACGAGAACGTCTTGTTCGAACTTATGCAATTGGGAGCTTTCAATGGAAATGCCGGTTAAATTGCCTGGACCGTCGCCCATTCCAAACTGACCGCCGAGCAGGTCACGTCCCGCGGAATCTGTAATCGACCACCGATTGAAATCTGAATTGGTCGTAAAAGAACCGTTCGGATTAATATAAAAAGCTGTTAGTAATTGCCCTGATTCACGATCGGGATGAGACACCGCGTTTAACTCGATGTGGAGCTCGTTTGCATTTTTAATGATGGAGTCCAAAATAATTTGCGTCCCGAATTTTTCAGCGATCACAAGTTTCAGGCGGTTTTCCTCGCCATCCTTTTTCGGCAGCCATTCAGGCTTTAGCGTAAATTCAACGGCTACTTGTTCCTTAACGAGTGAAAGAGCGTATCCGTTCTTGTTAATAATGCGATCGTAAACAGCGTCGCTGCGATTATGATACATCCAAGAGCCAGTTAACAGTATAACGGCTAGTACTATAGGAAGAAGGAACTTCCATTTCATTAAATTTCCGCCTTTCGTTCAAGCGTGGGGGACGGCCCCGAATTGAATGCTCATCTCATTTTATACGCTTCCAGTCTTTGGATAGTTGCTTTAAATAATAAATCCTTATCAATCATATAAATTTTTACCATTTTTCTATTGACAGGTTGGCGGAAACACTGGTAGAATTCTTCCATAACCAACTAAACAGGTAGGAATAATCTTTTAACTACCGGACCACCGGAGCCGCAAGCTTATTCATCTGTCACAAACAAATAAGGGGTGTGTTGACTTATGAAGAAACGTACTGCCATTCAATCTGCCGTTTTAATGCTAGTCATGGCTCTGGTGCTTGGCGCATGCGGCTCGAACGGAAGCTCAAGCAGCAACGGCGGAAACAAATCAGCTACGAACCCGCCTGCTGCAACTGATAATACGTCTGGAGCAGCTGCAACGGATAAGCCGAAAGAAGATTTGAAGCCGGTTGAATTGTTGAACGTATCCTATGACCCGACTCGGGAATTATATGTTGCTTATAATGAAGCTTTTTCGAAATATTGGAAAGATAAAACCGGCCAGCAAGTGACGATCAAGCAGTCGCACGGCGGTTCGGGCAAGCAAGCGCGCGCCGTTATCGACGGTTTGAAAGCAGACGTTGTAACGCTGGCGCTTGGCTACGACATCGACTCGCTGGTGGAACCGGGCCTTCTGAAAGAGGATTGGCAGAAGTCCTTCGAGCATAACAGCGCGCCTTACACGTCGACCATCGTCTTCTTGGTCCGCAAAGGCAATCCGAAAGGCATTCAAGATTGGAACGATCTGATTAAAGATAAAGTTGAAGTTATTACGCCTAACCCGCAAACATCGGGCGGAGCGCGTTGGAACTACCTGGCTGCTTGGGGCTATGCCTTGAAGCAGAACAACAATGACGAAGCGAAGGCGCAGGAATTTGTGAAAGAGCTGTACAAACATGTACCGGTTCTGGATACCGGCGCTCGCGGATCGACGACGACGTTCGTTGAGAAAGGTATCGGCGATGTGCTGCTTGCTTGGGAAAACGAAGCGTTCCTCTCAGTCAAAGAATTTGGCGAGGACAAATTCGATATCGTGTATCCAAGCTTGAGCATTCTGGCTGAGCCGCCTGTTGCAATCGTCGATAAAATCGTCGATTCGAGAGGTACGCGAGACGTTGCGAAAGCTTATCTGGAATACTTGTACTCTGATGAAGGACAGGAAATCGCAGCGCAAAACTTCTATCGCCCAATTAATCAAGAGATCGCCGATAAATACAAAGATACGTTCAAGCAGCTTGAGCTGCTGAAGATCGACGATTTTGGCGGCTGGAAAACAGCACAAGAGAAGCATTTTAACGCTGACGGCATCTTCGAGAAAATCTATACGCCGGGTTCGTAATCATTATGAGAGAGATATGCGGAAACGGAGCTGACTTCTCATGAAAGGTTCCAAATCGGGAAAATCGAAATCGAAAAACGTCCTGCCGGGCTTTGGTTTATCCATGGGCTTTACAATTGCCTATTTAAGCTTGATTGTCTTAATTCCGCTGGCCGGGGTATTTGTGAAAAGCTCCGGTCTTAGCTGGAACGAATTTTGGGCGATCGTCTTAAATCCGCGTGTGCTGGCCTCGTACCGAATTAGCTTTGTAACCGCGTTTTTGGCGGCTTTCGTCAATCTCGTATTCGGTCTGCTCGTCGCCTGGGTGCTCGTTCGCTACCGTTTTCCAGGCAAACGGTTTATCGACAGTCTCGTCGATTTGCCGTTTGCGCTGCCGACGGCGGTAGCCGGCATCGCGCTCACTGCGATTTATGCGCCGAACGGCTGGGTCGGTTCGCTGCTGGCGCCGCTAGGGCTTAAAGTTGCTTATACGCCGCTCGGTATCACGATTGCGCTCATTTTTATAGGCATTCCGTTCGTTGTCCGTACCGTGCAGCCGGTGCTGCAGGATTTCGAGAAAGAAACGGAAGAAGCGGCGGTTATGCTGGGCGCTTATCGGCTGCGCACGTTTTGGAAGGTTGTCTTGCCCGAGCTGATGCCAGCGTTGTTAACAGGGTTCGCGCTGGCGTTCGCCCGAGGCATTGGCGAATATGGCTCTGTCGTCTTCATTTCCGGCAATATGCCGATGAAGACGGAGATCGCCCCTCTGCTCATTATGACGAAGCTTGAGCAGTTCGATTACGAAGGCGCTACCGCTATTGCAGTCGTTTTGCTTGTCGTATCGTTCTTGCTTCTGCTGCTCATCAATTTCTTCCAATGGCGAATAAACCGCCGGACGGTCGGAGACTAGGAGGGAAAGTCTATGGCAGGAGCCGTAACCGCTCATTTATCAGATGAAGCGTCTGTTCGACCGAAGCATATTACCGAGCCGCCATTCGTCAAATGGCTGCTAATCGTCATTGCCTTGCTGTTTCTGGGACTCGTGGTTATGCTGCCGCTCGTTTCGGTATTTGTCGAAGCGTTCAAGAAAGGGTTCGAAGTATATACGGCTGCGATAACTGATCCTGACGCGCTGTCCGCTTTAAGACTGACGCTGCTTGTGGCCGTCATTGCGGTACCGCTTAATACGCTGTTCGGCGTTGCAGCCGCATGGGCGATCAGCAAGTTCCGTTTTAAAGGCAAAAATATACTCATTACGCTCATCGACTTGCCGTTCGCCGTCTCGCCGGTCATTGCCGGTATGATCTACATTCTAATGTTTGGAGCGCAAGGTTTTCTAGGGCCGTGGCTCGATGAACGCGGCATTCAAATTGTGTTTGCGCTGCCGGGCATCGTACTGGCAACCGTCTTCGTAACTGTGCCATTTGTCGCCCGTGAGCTCATTCCGCTCATGCAGGCGCAAGGCGTTCAGGAGGAGGAAGCGGCGGCTAGTCTCGGCGCAAAAGGCTGGCAAATCTTTTGGCGCGTGACGGTTCCCAACATTAAATGGGGATTGCTGTACGGCGTCATCTTGAGCAATGCGAGGGCGATGGGAGAGTTCGGCGCCGTCTCGGTCGTATCCGGCCATATTCGCGGGGAGACCAACACATTGCCGCTCCATATCGAAATCTTGTACAACGAGTATCAGTTCTCGGCTTCCTTTGCAGTCGCTTCCTTGCTCGTACTGCTGGCGGTCATTACGCTGCTGGCAAAAGCGTTGTTCGAATGGAAGACATCACAGCGGAAATCGTCTGATCGCGCAGAAAATGAATAAACGGCGAATAGCCGTAAAAAAAATAACATATTGACCGCTATTGGGACATTTATAGCGAAGAAGAGGACTCTTTCTGACGAAGAGGGAGTCCTTCCTCTTCCTCTATAATCCCCAGTAAGTCGGTTATAATGGAGGGAAATAATAATGGCAAAGCCTTTGGAATTGGATCAGCAGTGGCTGGACAGAATCTCGGAACAGGTGAACGGTCTTCAGTACGGCTCCGTTATTATTACAGTGCATGACGGGCGGATCGTGCAGATCGACCGTACGGAAAGAACCCGTTTCGACCAGCCCTCCCATAAGCATGTACAGCATGAGCAGCAAAACAAATCACGCGAGTCGGGCGGCAACTCGGCCGAATCGATTCGCGCCGTAAAATAAAGAAAGAAGCTTCGCTCGGAGGAAATCCGGGTGAAGCTTCTTTTAGTTATGCGCTTTTTAAAAAAACAGCTGCCCCGCTTAGAAACGCGGGACAGCTGTTTTTTTGCGTCGAGTATTCGTTTAGGAAATGACGAATTTCACAATGACCGCAACTGCGAAAATGACGGTCATCAGACCAAGCATGCCGCCAAATCCGAATATAACGTCTTTCAAATCGTCGCGCGGTTCTTCGTTATAATGTTCGCGCGGGTCTCTAACGTTTTCCATCTATGACGCCTCCCTTGAACGCAATTCAGCTTTATATAGTATACCCAACATTCCGAATAATTGTAAAGCAAAAGAGAGGATAAATGTAAAGCGAAACGGCTTCCTTCTATGCTAAAATGAAGGGTAGGAAAGTTACGGGAGGGAAAGCATGGACGAGCAACAGCATAACAAGGCGGCGGGACATGCCGAAGCCGCCGAACGGATACGAAATAAACTTGCGCTGCTCCCGGATCAGCCTGGCTGTTATTTAATGCGGAACGATGCGGGCACGATCATTTACGTCGGCAAGGCGAAAATTTTGAAAAACCGGGTTCGTTCCTATTTCAACGGTACGCACAACGGGAAAACGCAGCGACTTGTTTCAGAAATTCGCGATTTTGATTTTATCGTTACGTCCTCGAATATGGAGGCGCTCATTTTGGAGTGCAACCTGATTAAGCAGCATCATCCTCGCTACAACGTGCTGCTGAAGGACGATAAAACGTTTCCTTATATTAAAATTACGCATGAAGCTCATCCAAGGCTGGAGGTAACCCGGCGGGTCGTCAAAGACAAAGGCAAATATTTCGGCCCGTACCCGAACGCCTTCGCAGCCCAGCAAACGAAAAAGCTGCTTGACCGTCTGTATCCGCTGCGCAAATGCAACACTCTGCCTGATAAGGTTTGTCTTTATTATCATTTGGGACAGTGCATTGCACCTTGCGAATTCGAAGTGGAGCAGCACACGTATGATGAAATGATTCAAGAAATAACAAAGTTCCTAAACGGCGGTCATGATGTCGTTAGAGGAGATTTGCAGGCGAAGATGGAAGCGGCCGCCGAAAAGATGGAATTCGAGCGGGCAAAAGAGTATCGCGATCAAATCGTCGCGATCGACGCGGTCATCGAGAAGCAAAAAATTACGATGAGCGACGCGCTTGACCGCGATATTTTTGGTTATGCGACGGAGAAGGGCTGGATGTGCGTACAAATTTTGTACATGCGCCAAGGCAAGCTGATCGAACGGCGCGGTTCAACCTTCCCTTACTACGGCGAGGAATACGATGACTTCATGACTTTCGTTACGCAGTATTACAGCGACAATCCGGCGCTGCCGAAGCAAATATTGCTGCCGCAGCCGCCGGAAGAAGAAGAACGAAACGCTGCCGGAGGAGATGCTGCAGCAGCCGCAGAGCATATCGACCACGATGCTTACGCCGATGAAGTGATCGCTTCGCTTCATAATTGGCTTAAAGTGAAAGTCCATATGCCGCAGCGGGGGAGGAAAAGTGAAGTCGTGGCAATGGCCACCGACAACGCCCGTATTGCGCTGGCGGACAAGTTCAGGCTGATCGAACGGGACGAGGAACGAACGGTGAAGGCAAGCGAAGGTCTGGCCGAATGGCTTGGTCTGCCGGAGGTTCGCCGCATCGAAGCGTTCGACAACTCGAATATTCAAGGTACAAATCCGGTTTCGGCGATGGTCGTTTTTACAGACGGCAAGCCGGATCGCAAAGAATACCGCAAATATAAGATTAAGACCGTCGTCGGACCCGACGATTATGAAACGATGCGTGAAGTCGTCCGGCGCCGGTATGAACGGGTGTTGAAGGACCAGCTTGCTGCTCCCGATCTGATCGTCGTCGACGGCGGAAAAGGCCAAATCTCCGCCGCGATCGACGTGCTTCATAACGAGCTCGGGCTGCATATCCCGGTATGCGGCCTCGTGAAAGACGCAAAGCATAAGACGGCGCAACTGATGACCGGCGAGCCGCCGGAGATCGTACCGCTGCCGCGGGATAGCCAAGAGTTTTATTTGCTTCAGCGCATCCAAGACGAGGTGCACCGATTTGCCATTACGTTCCACCGCGAGCAGCGCGGCAAATCGATGATTGCCTCTCAACTGGACGCCATTCCGGGCATCGGTGAGAAGCGACGGAAGCTGCTGCTGAAGCACTTCGGCTCGATCAAAAAAATTCGCGAAGCTGCGGTAGAAGATTTCCGGCCACTCTCAATTGGCGATAAGCTGGCGTCGCAAATATTAGAAGCGTTAAATGAGGAAAAGCCTTCATAAAACAAATAGGCCAGGCTACCCCAGTTGAACTCGGGCGGCCTGGCCTATTTGTTGAGCGGAAGTGGTGACCTTACTATTGGACGAGGCAGAATGGGCTGTGCTCGGTCGTCAAAACATGTCCTTCACACTGCTGTAACGGCCAAAACGGCCGTTAAAGCGAAGAAAAGCGTGCGAGTGTGCGAAATAGCGGCCAAAATGGCCGTTGGACGAGGCAGAATGGGTTGGGTTCGCTCATAACAGGCACTTCACACTACTGCAACGGCCAAAACGGCCGTTAAAGCGAAGAAAAGCGTGCGAGTGTGCGAAATAGCGGCCAAAATGGCCGTTGGACGAGGCAGAATGAGTTGGGCCTGGTCAAAACAGGTCCTTCACACAGCTGTAACGGCCAAAACGGCCTTTACAGCTAAGAAAAGTGCGCGAGTGTGCGAAATAGCGGCCAAAATGGCCGTTGGACGAGACAGAATGGGCTGTGCCCGGTCAAAACAGGTCTTTCACACTACTGTAACGGCCAAAACGGCCGTTAAAGCGAAGAAAAGTACGCGAGTGTGCGAAATAGCGGCCAAAATGGCCGTTGGACGAGGCAGAATGAGTTGGGTTCGCTCAAAACAAGTCCTTCACAATACTGCAACGGCCACGACTCCAAGGCCTCTACAAACGCGTCAGTGACCGCCGCCGCACCAGCATAAACAACCGTCATCCTTCATATTCGAAAGGATGACGGTTGTTTTGTTCCCGCTACTTATTCAGCGCAGCAGGCTGTCGTGGATGCCGGTTGCGATGCCACGCCCGAATGACCCAAGCGATCGGCACCGGCAGAATGATGTAGATAATGGCCGCTGTTACGTTGACTGTCCCGCCGACGCCGACTAGCGAGAGTGACATGAGCAGGCTGTCGAAAATGGCGTGTGTAAAGACGGCGGTCACGAAGCCGTAACGCAGGAAGATATAACAGAAAATCAAGCCGATGATGATAAGCTCGATTACGCGCGTATAGAACGGAAAGATTGGATAGCCGACATGACCAATCGCCCACATAACAGTCGGGATCAGGCATGCGATGAACGTGTTGCGGAACCAGCGCTTGAAGATGGCAACGCCAAACAGCCGGTAGATTGCTTCTTCGGATATCGCTGCGCACCAGGCGAGCATCGGCATTATCCAAAGGACGCTCATGTTATATGGCGATTGAGTCGCATCGCTGCTGGACCAAGAACCGATCGCATTTTCCAGTACGAGAAAAATAATCGATTGAATGCCAAGCAAAATAATTGCGAACAAATAGGACAGGCCAACGCTGCGCCAGACGTGATCGCCGTAGCCGCGTTCACGGAACCCGGACCAAAGCGGCTTTTTCCAAGAGCGCCACATGCCGTCGCCGGCAACAAGCGAGAAGTAGACGGCAACGCCGATGGGCAGCAGCATGAGGGCGGTTACGAACATCATCGCAATCTCCGAGGAACGAGTGGTCGCTTGCTCGCCTAGCTGTGCTTTAACACCGTCTAACAGGTTTAAGTTATTAAAGATATAGAAAAAAGTGAAAATCAGACTGATCGCGATTCCCCGCTTAAAAGTCGTATTACGCCGGTACAAAACCGCGTAAATGATTGCGAGCACCAGCGTGAACACGTACATGTAGATCAGGCTGACAACAGATATAGAGCCTGCAATATCCTGCTGTTTTTTAACGTGGGCCGTATAGTCGGCAGGCGGTTCAAATACAGGCTTATAACGCGTAACCGTCCACTCGTCTCCGTTCAGCTGCCGGACGCCGACAGTCAGGTTCAAGGAGGCGTCGGCCAGCTTATAGCCTGACGGATGGAAAACGACCTCTCCATCGTCGTTCACGTAACGATCGGTCAACTGCTCTTTGCTAAAGCCTTTCGAAACGGCGAAGCTTTCGGCCGCGGCAATCAGCGGCTGTTCATTCACGGCAAATCCCGTTTTCCAATGCCAGCCGACGATGCTGCTGCTGGTCATATGTACGTAGATGAATGCGTTGCTGCCGTCCTCCAGCTTCAAATGCACTTGAAACGCATCGGTTGGAAAATTGCTGCTGTATTTTTTTTCATATTCCCCGAGCTTTTTTTCTTTGGAGAAATAACCGCTTGCCAAGCTGTCGGTTTGATGGATGACATCGGCACTCTGCGCCGCTAGCCCGAACTGCTGTTTGGAAAAGGAGCGGGCAGCCGCTTCGGCTTCGCTTTTGGCAATCGCTTTAGCGAATGTTACATCGCTGGAAGCTTCCCCGCCGGCCAACGGAATGAGCTGTGCTGCGATAAATATAAGCAAACCGATAAGAGCGGCTACTATAAATCGCTTCCAATCATGCTTTTCAATGGAATGAATCATGCTTCACCTCTGACTTTAATTTCGCCCTGCGGCTATTGAGCCCTTGTTTTCAATGCGTAATGGACAGCCATTCTGTAACAATAACATATGACAGTCTGAAATATCCAATGCTTGACAGCCGCAAATCTGGTTAAAAGGTTTGAAAACGAGAGAAATAACGACATTGGGACAGCGTTGAACGTCTCACGAATCAAGGGCGGGCTAATTTGAACTAATTTCGGCGAAATTCTGCTATTTGCTTGGTTGGTAAAACGAATGAAATAGGATTATAATCGTTATCGATAATCGAATAGAACAGCCGAATTTCCGTTGGAAAACGGGGGAACCATAACGCTGCCGGCTTGTCCGTCAGCACGGGGTGAATTTCGGCGGCGCGCATTCGTCATACGAAGCGAACCGCTCGAATAGGGCCGCCTGTCCAGGCCCGAATCCGTCAGCTAACCTCGCAGGCTGTGTGGAACAGGAACTCATCGCAGCGGCATTGAGCGTCCGGTGCTTTTTTTATGCCCAAATTACACCATAACGGCTCTACAGCCGGGGAGCGCAATCCATGTTATCCTTTTTTGATATTCGCAAATGGTCGCCGCCGCGGATCCTTGTATCCGGTTTTGCGGTCATTATTTTAATAGGCGCTGTACTGCTGATGACCCCTCTCGCGCTAAGCGAAGGCGCGGAGCTTCGTTTTCTCGACGCTTTGTTTATGGCTACATCTGCAGTTAGCGTAACCGGGCTTGCCGTTGTTGATACCGGCACGTTCTTCTCGACGCCAGGGCAGATCATTCTGCTGCTGCTTATTCAAATTGGCGGATTGGGCTTCATGACGACGGGCACGCTGATCGCCCTCATGCTGCGCAAACGAATTTCGCTGAGGGAGCGTCTGATTTTGCAGGAAGCGATGAATCAGACGAGCATGCAGGGCATCGTGAAGCTGGTGCGCAAAGTCATTGTCTATTCGCTTTTGATCGAAGCGTCCGGATGGCTGCTGCTTTCTATCCGCTTCGCTTTTGATATGCCGCTCGGAAAAGCGATATACTTCGGCCTATTCCATTCCGTTTCGTTGTTCAATAACGCCGGCTTTGATATTTTCGGCCAGTTTCGCAGTATGACGGACTATGTCGGCGATCCGCTGATTAATATTGTGTCTATGTTGCTTATTGTTTTAGGCGGTCTCGGCTTCGTTGTCATCTCGGATTTGCTCGATTGGCGGAACTGCCGCAAGCTGACGCTGCACAGCAAAGTGGTCCTTACGACTACCGGCCTGCTTATCGCAGTTGGGGCGATCGTCATTTTTATTTTCGAGTTTTCAAACGCGAATACGCTCGGTTCCTTGAATGCGGGCGAGAAAGTGCTTGCTTCTCTCTTCCAGTCAGTTGCGCCCCGCACAGCTGGAGCGAATACGCTCGATTATTCGGCTATGCGGCAAGCGACTTTATTTTTTACCGTTATATTGATGTTTATCGGTGCGTCCTCAGGCTCGACTGGCGGCGGGATCAAGACGACCACGTTCGCTACGCTGATCGGAGCGGTGCTGGCCATGGTGCGCGGACGGCAAGATATCGTGATGTTCCGTTATCGGCTGGCGAAAGACCGGATTTATAAAGCGCTGACCATTACGATGCTGTCGGTGGCGCTCGTCATTTTCGTCACGATGCTGCTCTCGACGACGGAAGATCAGCAGTTTATGAAAATATTGTTCGAAGCGACATCCGCTTTCGGCACGGTTGGTCTATCCGCCGGTTTGACGCCGCACCTGACCGATTTCGGACGAGTGATTATTATGTTTACGATGTTTGCCGGCAGGCTTGGCCCGTTGACGCTTGCATATGCGCTCGGCCCAAAAACAGAGAAAGAGCTGTACCGGTATCCCGAGGGGAAAATTACGATCGGATAGGGGAATGGGAGAGGAATGAAGAATCACCAGTTTGTCATCGTCGGCCTCGGCAGATTCGGGTCCAGCTTGGGGAGAGAGTTGATTCAGCTTGGGCATGAGGTGCTTGGCATCGACAAGTGCGAAGAAGCGGTACAGGAGATGAGCGACGTGCTTACGTACGCGGTTTCAGCTGATTGTACGGACGAAGAGGCGCTGCGCTCACTCGGCGCGCGTAACTTCGATTGCGGCGTCGTGGCGATTGGAGACGATATTCAAGCGAGCATTTTAACGACGATATTATTGAAGGATTTGGGCGTGAAGCGGGTGGTGGCCAAAGCAATGAGCGAATTGCATGGCCGTGTGCTGGAGAAAATCGGAGTCGACCGCGTCGTCTATCCGGAGCGGGATATGGGTATCCGGGTAGCGCATCAGCTCGTATCGCCAAACCTGCTCGATTATATCGAATTGTCGAAGGATTACACGATCGTCGAGTTGACCGTGCCGAAGCAGATGAACGGCAAGTCGCTCAAGGAGCTCAATCCAAGGGCGCGTTTCGGCTGCAGCATCGTTGCTATAAATAAGCCAAGCGGCATTATTATTGCTCCTACGGCGACGGATACGCTGATGGAGCGCGACGTCATGGTTGTGATCGGGACGAATGATCAAATCGAGCAGTTTGAAGATGCGGTAATCAGGTGAAGATAAGGACAACGGCTACGCGACGCCGTTGTCCTTTTCATTGATACATAGCCGGGCGGCGCTATTATTTGCGGGCCAGCTCTTCAATCCAGCCTCGTACACCCGGATCGAGATAGGCCGGGTCGGAATGGATGAGGCAGGTCGTTCTTTTTGTATCCTCCAGTTCACGGATCGAGACGACGGTCAGCTCGTTGTCCTCGATCATTTGTTTGCGGAGATAAGAATGAGGGAGCAGGGTGGCGGCGCGGCAAGTGTTGAGCAGTCGGAGAATCGCTTCGAACGAATCGATCTCCATTTTTACATCCGGCAGCAGGTTGTATTTGGCGAGTATCTCATCCGTCAGCTTCCGATACCACGTTCCTTTAGAAAATAAAATCATTGGCAATTCGTTCAAATCTTGAATGCCCAGCTCTTGCTTGTCGACGAGTGCAAGACTCGTCGGCAGGACGAGCAGCAGATGATCGTCGAACAGAGGGACGCAGTGCAGCTGCGTATCCTCAATACGCGAAGCGACGAGCGCAATGTCGGCTTTGTTTTCGCGGACGAGGTTGACGATTTCATGCGTTTTGCCAGTTACCGCCTTGATGTCGAATTCCGGATGGCTGTCGTTCAGCGCCTTAATGAAATCGGGCAGCGTCGTTTGCAGCGTCGTGAGACTGGCCCCAATTGTGATCGATGTACGCCCTTCCTGAGCGAACTCGGCGACGGTGCTCATGAACCGGCGATGCATTTGCCCTAGCTCCAGCGCGTATTCGTAAGTGAGCTGTCCGATTCTCGTCAGTTCAAGCCGTTTGCCGACTCGCCGAAACAGCTGCACGCCGATATCTTCCTCCAGCTTAGCGATTTTTCGCGATAAGGCGGGCTGGGACAGGTTGAGTACGGCCGCGGCTTTGTTCATGCTGGAATGCTCGACGATTGCGACGAACATATTCAACTCTTCAAGCATAGGATAATCTCCTTCTATTAATAATAGAATGCACCAAGCGTGACCAGAAGAACAGCTGAAAACGATCTCTTATGCAGAAAAGTTATAATAAATTATAATAAATATGCAATTCCATTATAAGCTGAAAAGGAGTAGGATTGAAAGTGTGACCAAATCGTGTCATCTTTTGTTGACGCGCTTACAGGCCGGGGGTAAAATGTAGGATGGTTTGTACAATTGTGCGTATTTACAGTCTAGAAAGGAGAAGTACTTAATGAAAGGAAATTCGTATTACTGGCGCAAGCTTCACTCTTTGCTTGGGGTGATTCCGCTCGGCGGGTTTATTCTCGTACACGCGCTCACTAACTATCAAGCATTCGAGCGCGGGCCGGAAGGATTCGCGAACGGCGTGCATTTCATCAACAGCTTGCCGATCGTTCCGATCCTTGAAGTTTTCGGCATCTACCTTCCGATTCTGTTCCACGGAATCTACGGCTTGTACATGGCCTATCAGTCCAATCTGAACTCGGGTCAATACAGCTATAGCCGCAACTGGGCGTTTACGCTGCAGCGTATTACGGGGGTAATCACCTTTATTTTCGTTTTCTGGCATGTATACCAAACTCGCTTTCAAGTGTTCGTGGGCAACATCACGCATGAAGATCTCGGCTCGACGATGCATGATATCGCGACGAATCCGCTGTTCTTCATTTTCTATGTCGTAGGCGTACTGGCTGCGGTATTCCACTTCAGCAACGGCTTGTGGGCATTCCTGATTAGCTGGGGCATTACGATTTCCCCGAAAGCGCAAAAAGTTTCTTCCTATATTTGCATGATCATTTTCGTACTCGTATCCGCGCTGTTCATTCTTTCGCTTACGGCGTTCACGGGCGACGAATTCAAAGAAGCAGCAAGTGCCGCTCTGGCATGGACGAATATCGGCTAGTTTGAAGACAAGGAGCGAATCGTAATGGCTAAAAATAAAGTTATTGTCATTGGCGGCGGCCTCGCCGGTCTGATGGCAACGGTTAAAGCGGCAGAAGCGGGCGTTCACGTCGATCTGTTCTCGATCGTACCGGTAAAACGGTCCCACTCCGTTTGCGCGCAAGGCGGCATCAACGGCGCCGTTAACACGAAAGGCGAAGGCGACTCGCCATGGGAGCATTTTGACGACACTGTATACGGCGGCGACTTCCTCGCGAACCAGCCTCCCGTAAAAGCAATGTGCGAAGCTGCTCCAGGCATCATTCATTTGATGGACCGGATGGGCGTTATGTTCAGCCGCACGCCGGAAGGCTTGCTTGACTTCCGCCGTTTCGGCGGCACGCAATATCACCGTACCGCATTTGCGGGCGCAACGACGGGTCAGCAGCTGTTGTACGCGCTGGACGAGCAAGTTCGTCGTTGGGAAGCGGCCGGTCTCGTAACGAAATACGAGCACTGGGAATTCCTCGGCGCGGTTCTCGACGACGACGGCGTATGCCGCGGTGTTTCAGCGCAAGATCTTCGCTCGATGGAAGTGCAAACATTCTCCGGCGACGCCGTCATTATGGCTTCCGGCGGTCCCGGCATTATTTTCGGCAAAACGACCAACTCGGTTATTAATACAGGTACGGCGGCAAGTGCGATCTACCAACAAGGCGTTCATTATGCGAACGGCGAATTTATTCAAATTCACCCGACTGCCATTCCGGGCGACGACAAGAACCGTCTGATGTCCGAATCGGCTCGCGGCGAAGGCGGCCGCATCTGGACGTACAAGGACGGCAAGCCTTGGTATTTCCTCGAAGAGAAATATCCGGCTTACGGAAACCTTGTTCCGCGCGATATTGCAACACGCGAAATTTTCAGCGTCTGCGTCGACGAGAAGCTCGGCATCAACGGCGAGAACATGGTTTATCTCGACCTGTCGCATAAAGATCCGAAGGAGCTGGACGTTAAGCTCGGCGGCATCATCGAAATTTACGAGAAATTTACGGGCGACGATCCGCGTAAAATTCCGATGAAAATCTTCCCTGCCGTTCACTACTCGATGGGCGGACTGTGGGTTGACTACAACCAAATGACGAACATTCCTGGCCTGTTCGCTGCCGGCGAATGCGATTACCAATATCACGGCGCGAACCGTCTCGGCGCTAACTCGCTGCTTTCCGCGATTTACGGCGGCATGGTAGCTGGTCCGAAAGCGGTTGAGTACGTTAAAGGGCTGAAAAAATCGTCCGATGACGTGTCCTCCCAGGTGTTCGATCGCGAGAAGAAACGCCAGGAAGACAGAATCAGCATGATTCGCGGCCTCGACGGCAACGAAAATGCTTACGTTATTCAGAAAGAGCTAGGCGAATGGATGACGAACAACATGACCGTCGTTCGCTTCAACGATAAGCTGGAGCAAACGATCGATAAGATTAAAGAACTGAAACAGCGTTACAAGAACATCAACATTAACGACATTGCGCAATGGAACAACTCCAGCCTGTCGTTCACGCGTCAATTGGGCAACATGCTCGAACTGGCCGAAGCGATGACATTGGGCGCGCTGCTGCGCAACGAAAGCCGCGGAGCACACTACAAGCCGGAGTTCCCTGAACGTAACGACGAGGAGTTCCTGAAAACGACGAAAGCGACTTGGACGCCGGAAGGTCCGCAAATTTCGTACGAGGACATCGACGTTTCGCTCATCCCGCCGCGTAAACGCGACTACACAACAAATAAATAAACATTAAGATAAAGAAAGGAGTATGAACGACAATGGCAGAAACATCACAACCAACCAAAACGATTAAATTCGTCATTACGCGTCAAGATACGCCGGACTCCGCTCCGTACAAAGAAGAGTTTGAAATTCCATACCGCCCGAACATGAACGTGATCAGCGGTCTGATGGAAATTCAACGTAATCCGAAAAAAGCGGACGGCGGCAACACGGCCCCAGTATGCTGGGAATCGAACTGCCTGGAAGAAGTTTGCGGCGCTTGCTCGATGGTGATCAACGGCAAGCCTCGCCAAGCGTGCAGCGCGCTGATCGACCAGCTTCAACAGCCGGTTACGCTTGAGCCGATGCGCACATTCCCGATCGTACGCGACCTTGTCGTCAACCGTCAGCGTATGTTCAACTCGTTGAAACGGGTGAAAGCATGGATTCCAATCGACGGCACATACGATCTCGGCCCGGGACCTCGTCTCGCCGAGTCGAAGCGCCAATGGGCGTACGAGCTGTCGAAATGCATGACGTGCGGCGTCTGCATGGAAGCCTGCCCGAACGTCAACGACCGCAACAGCTTTATCGGTCCGTTCGCCATTTCCCAAGTTCGCTTGTTCAACGTTCACCCTACGGGCGAAATGAACAAGGAAGAGCGTCTTGACGCTTTGATGGAAGACGGCGGCATCGAAGGCTGCGGCAACTCGCAAAACTGCGTGCGCGCATGTCCGAAGGGCATTCCGCTCACGACGTCGATCGCGGCCATCAACAAAGATACGACGAAACATTTGTTCAAGAAATGGCTTGGCGTTTAAGCCGAGCATGCCTTTATTTGCCCTTCGCTTCGGCGGAGGGCTTTTTGCATGTTCAGCATCGATCGCTCTCATGAAAATGATAATTATTATCACTAATTGTAGTGGAAATTCCTCTTCATGTCAACGACGGCCGTATAAGGAGCGGAACGGGCAAAACTTTGAAATCGGTTCGGCAAGGAGTACGAGAATGCCACGTCGAATAAGAAAAATTCGGGCCTCAACTTTAATATTGGAGTTGATTTCAATGGATTTGCTGCAGCGAAGAGCTTGGAATGAAAATCATAAGAGGTTAACCGATATCATCGTAAAACCTGAGGAGCATTTTCAGGCGATTGAACAATTCCTTCATCATCATGCTTTGTTACACTCTTCGAAAATGACGAATGACGGCATGGTTACCTTGGAGGACTACGTTCTGGCAGATTCGGACGAGGGGATGCTAAGGAATTATCCAGTAAGTGCCCCGGATACAAAGAATTCAATTGTATGGCATCTTTGGCATATGGCAAGAATCGAGGATATGACGATGAATCTATTAGAATCAAACGGTTGTTTGATGAACAAGCCATTGTTCGAGAGGCAAGCGGCATTGCCGAATATTGGAGCAAGAAAACGGTCGCAGGACTTGTGTTAATGCCGGCAACGAGACATCCTTTTTTACACCTGAACAAATGCGTTCGTATAAAGAACAGATTGCAAATGGGGATTGTAAAATCAAACGAGGAAGCGCAACAAACGGGAAACGGATGACCTATTTTAGCAAAAGAAAAAGCCGCTTGCGCGGCTTTCTTGGCGGGCAACCGTTACATCCACTGTTCGCCCCATTTTTGAATCGATTCGATGACCGGTTGAAGCTCACGGCCTTTTTCGGTTAATTCATATTCGATTCGAACAGGCATTTCAGGAAACACAGTCCGTTTGACGATTCCTTGCGCTTCGAGCTCCTTCATCCTGTCGGTCAACATTTTGTCGCTCATGTCGGCGATTTGCCCTTTGATATCCTTGAATCTCTTCGGTCCGCCAAGTAGCACCCGAATAATCAGGCCCGTCCATTTCTTACCGAGTACATCGGTTGCAGCCTCATACTTCGGGCACATTGTTGAATAATCCAACGCGATCACCCCGCTTTTTGTAATTTCTATTGTAGCATATGTACTTAGGAAAAGTAAGTAGAATTAACAGCCATTCCACGCCGATTAAAACCTGATAATGATTAAACCCGCGAACATACAGGCAAAAGCGGCCCATTGCAACGGATTAAGCTTCTCTTTATAGACCAGAATAGCGCCAGCGGCCACGACAAGGCTGTTGGTCGAAAAGATCGGCGCAGCAATATTGGCCGGTCCTGTCGCAAGAGCGATCGAGTAGAGCTGTAAGCCCAGATAAGAGAAGACTCCGGTCAGCAGGCCTAATCTGAGACCTTGCAGCGATCCAGTTCGCTCGCCGTCAGGTTGACTGCGAAGAGGGAGTCGGAAGGCGAACCAAAGCATTGACAAGGCGTAGCCGACAAGCAAAATCGGTGCGGCCGGCAAGCCGAGTTCATCCGATACTTTCAAGCCGCCGTTGCGGAAAAAGAAGAGGACGAGACCGGCTCCGACATAAATGGCCCAAGCTTTCTCCAGAGCCGCTTTGTCGCCGCTTTTTTTATAAGAGATGAGCAGAACGGCAACAAACAGCAGCGAAATACCGGCCAGCTCGGCGGGGCCAAGCGATTCGCCGTAAATCCAGGTGCCCATCATAACAACAAGCACGACATTCATATTCGTCACTTGCGAAGTTAGCGCGGCCGGTCCATGGCGCAGCGCCTTCATGTAAAAAGCGTTGCCTAGCGCGGAGCCTGCGCCGATGACGAGTCCGGCCAGCCAGACCCGGTAATCGAGCAACTGCGTCAGCGTCCCTTCGGCGGCGGCATGGACGCCGAATCCAGCCGCTCCAGCCGCATAGAGGCCGAACAGCATGACCGAAGTCGGGTCACCGCGCATTTGGCTAACCTTCATCCACCAGCCGGCAAGTCCGAAGAGCAGCGCGCTGCCGATCGCGGTAGCGAGCCACATCGAGTTCACACTCCTTAATAGGATCTTTGTATTTGTTACAGAAATGAAATATTCCTGTTATGGAGCTTAAATATTAATAGGCTATTATAATAAACAAGACCCCCTTTTAATATATCTCTTTGGACCTGTGGATGCACAGGTCCACTTTTTTTGTCCGCATAGCGAATGCCGCTCAGCAAAAAAGGGCCTGCCTTCTCCGATGGTTGGCACCGGATGGCAGCAGCCCTTATCGATTTAAAGCGGAACGATGATTTGCTGGCGTTTTCGATAGAAGACCCATTGTTTAAAACCAATTTCTTTCAACCGCTTGCGAACGAGCTCCCAATCGTCGCCGACCCTTTCCGGCACATGAGCGTCCGAACCGAAAGTGACATTGACTCCGAAGTGAAGCGCCCGCTCTAAGATTTCATCTGAAGGATACCAACCGCCGACCGTCTTCGTTTTGCCGGACGTATTAATTTCGATCGATACGTCGTAACGGGCAATAATGCGAAGCGTCTCGTCGATCGCGTTATGGGCGGGAATTTCTGAAAATGCCGGATAGTAGCCTTTCATTGCATCGATATGGCCAAGCACGTTGAACATGCCGCTGCTCGCCGATTGCCGGATCAGATCGTAGTAGAGCTCTTTTTCTTCCAAGTGTCGTTGCTCAGACAGCCCTTTCCACCGGTTGCGGTTAAAGATGCTGACGCCGCTTACTTGATGAACAGAGCCGATGACATAGTCGAACGGGACGCCTTCATAGGCTCTTTTGTACGCTTCGATATGCTCTGGAAAAAAGTCCGATTCCATGCCGAGCAGCACCTCGATTTTGCCTTCGTACTGCTTTTTCAGCCGCAATACTTCATCTACGTAGCGAGTGAACTCGCTGGTCGCCATCGCGATGCCTGGAAAAGGCTGATCCTCCTTGCTTGCGAAATACGGGGAGTGGTCGGAGATGCCGATCACTTGCAAGCCCGCGTCGATCGCTGCGATGACGTAATCCTCGATGGTGCCGGTAGCGTGGCCGCATCGTTCGTTATGCGTATGTAAATCAAATTTCATACCGATATGTGCCTCCTCAAGATCCTCAAGATGCTAAATAATTGAGCTTGCTTGAAACGGGCTATTCGCTGCTAATAAATGAATGCTCCGGCATCCCTTTCAAGTCGCTTAAAAACTGCTGCATCGCCGTATTTAAATAACGGCCTGATTTGTAGACGACGCCGACCGGATGGGTCATCTCCAACTCGTTTACTTTAATCATGCGGAGCGAGCCGTGTTTCAATTCATTATAAATGGATAGCTTGGAGACAACGGCCGCGCCCAAATTAATTTCGACCATCCGCTTCACTTCCTCGCTGCTCGAAAGCTCCATGACAATGTTTGGCTGAAGACCGTATTTGCGGAAAATTTGATCGAGAAAACGGCGGCCCAGCGTATCGGGAGCAAGCATAATAAAGGGGACGTCTCTCAATTTATCGACCGTCGTATGTGTCAAGCCGCTCATCGGGTGATCGGGCGCAACGACGAGCTCGAACGTATCGAAATAGAGGACGGAAGAGTCGACGTTCGGATTCTTCTCGGTCAGGTAGGTAATGCCGATATCTACGGTTCCATGTTCGACGCTGGTCATCACTTGGGAGGATGGCATCGTATGGATGGTCGTCTTAATAAGCGGGTATTGATTCTGGAAGTAGGATAGAACCCTGGGCAGCAATTGAATGGCAATGGATGAAGTGGTGCCAATCACGATATGGCCTTGCGGAGTGGAGCTTAAGTCGGAGAGCCTTTGCTTCAGATCTTCGACGATCGTAATTATTTTTTCGGCGTGCTCAAGAAACACTTGGCCGTGATCCGTTAATGTGACGGGCTGATTGCGGTCGATCAAAAGCGTTTTGAACTCGTCCTCAAGCGTACGGATTTGCGCCGATACGGCTGGCTGTGTCAAATTAAGCAGTTCGCCGGCCTTGCGGAAGCTCATCGTTTTGGAAATCGTAATCAGCGTCTCCAACTGGCTTATATTCACTTGAATCCCTCCTTCGGGCAGTGACTATATTTATTATAAAGGAATTGCTTCGATACGGCAAAGAAGAGAGCGGTTTACGAAGGTTTAATAAAGGAGTATGGCGGCTCTTGTCGAAACAGCAAACGAGGAACAAAACGTGAACGAGGAGGAGCTTGCTTGGATAGAAAAGGAGTCCGTGGCTGGCTGCTATACGACTGGGCCAATTCCGCTTTCGCAACGACGATGATGGCTGCCGTGCTGCCGATCTATTACAACGAGGTAGCGGCAGCCGGCTTGCCCGGCCATACGGGCGAAACGTACTGGGGTTATACGCAAAGCATCGCTATGCTTTTGATCGCTGTGCTGTCGCCGATTCTGGGCGCAATTGCCGATCATACCGGAACGAAGCTGAAGTTTTTGCTTGCCTTTACAGTGATCGGCTCGGCCGCTTCCGCCGCCACCGCGCTTGTCGGCGAGGGGGACTGGCTGCTTTGCTCAGCGCTGCTTGTCGTCGGCACCATCGGCTTCACTTGCGGCAATACATTTTACGATGCGCTGCTTGCGGACGGGGTTCCTCCTGAACGCAGAGACGTGGTCAGCGCGCAAGGTTATGCTTATGGCTATTTAGGAGGCGGCTTGCTGCTGCTGTTGAACGTCGTCATGATAGAGGGTTGGGAAGCGCTCGGCTTCCCGAGCAAAACGTTTGCCACCCGCATCGTTTTTGTAATGGTGGGGATATGGTGGCTGCTGTTCGCGATTCCGATTTTCAGATGGGTGAAAGAACCCGCTCGCTCGCGCGGCGAAGGGGCGGCTGCGGCCGTTCGCAACGGTTTGACGCGCCTTGCCGGAACGTTTCGTTCGCTCAGAAAATACCCGGAGCTGCTGAAATATATGGCAAGCTTTTGGTTTTTCAACGACGGCATTAATACGGTCATCGTCATGGCGACCATTTATGGCAACGGGATCGGCATCGGGACGACCGATTTGATCGTCGCGCTGCTGCTGACGCAAATCATCGGCTTCCCGAGCACGCTGCTATTCGGCAAATTCGCAGTCAAATACGGCTCGAAGCGGATGCTTTACGGATCTCTGCTCGTCTATATGTTTATTGTCGGGCTCGGTTATTTCATGACGACCGGCTGGCAGTTTTATGCTTTAGCGATAATGGTCGGCCTCGTGCAAGGAGGCAGCCAAGCGGTTTCCCGTTCCATCTACGCAAGCATGCTGCCGCCATCGCGCACGGGCGAGTTTTTCGGCTTTTTATCCTTCTCCAGCAAATTTTCGGCTATCGCCGGACCGCTCGCATTCTCCGTGGTTGCGACGATTACGGGCTCTAGCCGATTCGGTATTTTAACGCTGCTCGCCTTCTTCCTGATCGGAATCGTCCTGCTTCGGTTTGTCGATCTGGGCAAAGGGGCG
Source organism: Paenibacillus sp. NPDC058071 (assembly GCF_042885235.1). Classification (NCBI taxonomy): domain Bacteria; kingdom Bacillati; phylum Bacillota; class Bacilli; order Caryophanales; family Paenibacillaceae; genus Paenibacillus; species Paenibacillus sp. NPDC058071. Next base: position 303,712 of record NZ_JBHVSK010000003.1, on the reverse strand, counting down.
CTGCAGGCGCGTGAAGCGGATGGCATCGGGTAGGGAAAACGGCGTCATTGTGCAGGGAAGAGGCTATAAAAGCGATTTGGGTTAGAGCGCGTAATAGTGGTATACTGAAACTATACCGATTTAACTTATGCGAATTTCCCAATTGAAAGGAAGGCTGCCGCTATGGCAAACATTCATCGTAATTTGACGGAACTAATCGGCAATACGCCGCTGCTAGAGCTTGCAAACTTTGAGAAGAAGGAACAAACGGGAGCGACAATTGTCGCCAAGCTTGAATACTTTAATCCGGCCGGAAGCGTAAAGGACCGTATTGGCTATGCCATGATTAAGGATGCGGAGGAGCGGGGACTGCTGCAAAAAGACTCGGTTATTATCGAGCCTACGAGCGGCAATACGGGCATCGGGCTTGCGTCTGCAGCTGCTGCGCTTGGGTATCGGCTGATCATTTGCTTGCCGGAGTCGTTCAGCGTGGAGCGCCGCAAGCTGTTGAAGGCGCTTGGCGCTGAGCTTGTACTGACGCCTGCGGCGGAAGGCATGATGGGAGCTATTAATAAAGCGAACGAACTTGCCGCCGAATATCCGAATTCGTTTATTCCGCAGCAATTTGAAAACCCTGCCAATCCGGCTGTTCATAAAGCGACAACGGCGGAAGAAATTTGGCGAGATACGGACGGCAAGGTTGATGTTTTTGTAGCCGGCGTCGGTACAGGCGGCACAATCTCTGGCGTAGGAGCTAGACTGAAGGAGCTCAATCCGGCGGTGAAAATCGTTGCTGTCGAGCCGTTCAGCTCGCCGGTACTATCCGGCGGTACGCGCGGCGCTCATCAAATTCAAGGGATCGGCGCAGGCTTCGTGCCAGGCAACTATAACGGTTCGGTCGTAGATGAAATTATTAAGATCAAGAACGAAGACGCTATTCAAACGGCTCGTCAGCTGGCTAAAGTCGAAGGACTTTTGGTTGGCATCTCCTCCGGCGCTGCCGCTTTCGCTGCAAAAGAAGTAGCTTCTCGCAGCGAGAACAAAGGGAAAACGATCGTTGTGCTGCTGCCGGACACCGGCGAACGCTATTTGTCGACGCAGCTGTTCGACGAAGACTAAAAACGTTGCTGAACCATTGGCGTTCGAGACCGTTCGACAATGTGCTATACAACAAAAGAACCTCAGCTCCTTGCAATTTGGGAGCTGAGGTTCTTTTTGTTTGGAAAATATGGGCGAATAATCATATATTATCAGCGGGGAAATTTGAAATGGCCAATTATATACGAAATGTCGGCTTAAACTTTAAATCAATGCTTGCCGGAAATTGAGAGTAAAACGTAGCGCACTCAGTTGGAGGCTTGGCTGAATATATGTGAAAAATCATATATATTTAGCTCTAAAATGGAGGTTTAGTTAAATATGGGCGAAAAATCATATATAATTTTGCTCTAAGGTGGAGATCTGGCTGAATATGTATGAAATTTCATGCATATTCAGCGCTAAGATGGAATTTTTGAAAATTATATACGATAAATCATACACATTATGCACTCAGATGAAGATTTGGGTAAATAATCAGTGCCTCATGGAAAAGGAGAGTTAAGCGGAGGAACCCTTTGTCCCGCAGCGCTTCCCTCTCGCCGGTACTCGGCCATCTCGGTAGACAGATGATGCTGATGGGAGGTTTGACCGCCGACGTGTGACCGAGCACCGCGTGCCGCGATGGCACCGCGCGCCGGGAGGCGCCGCTGCCATCATGCAACGTCCTGACGCACGAGGCCTTCAGGCCATAACGTGTGCTGGGAGAGGCGCGCGAAAAACTGAAGAGTGCGGTCGCTATCGGGATCAGAAACGCAAAATGGCGGTACAGGGATAAAGCATATAGCTTCCCGCACCGCCATTTTTGTTTTGCCGAACTCTCTCATCATGAGTGCATCCTATTGAGCGATCCACTCGCTTTTGGCTATCGGCTCCTATACATATATCCATTGCCTATACGCATTAGAGCCAGTTTTTCTTTTTGAAAATATAAAACATGCCGAAGCCGAGCAGCGTCATAATGCCGAGTAAAATGTAAGAGCCGTAGCGCAAATGCATGCCCGGAATGAAATCGAAGTTCATCCCGTATATGCCGGTAATAAACGTCAATGGCATGAAGATCGTCGTCATAGCCGTAAAGACGCGCATGATCTCATTGGCTCTCGCCGAAATGCTCGACTGATAAGCTTCTCGTAAGTTGCCCATCAGCTCTCGGTACGTATCGAACGACTCGGCGATTTTGACCGTGTTTTCGTAGATGTCGCTGAAGTATTTTTGCAGCTGGTCGTCGATCAGCTTCAAGTCGCGTTTGTTCAGCGTCGCGATAACATCCTTTTGCGGTCCCAGCATTTTTTTCAGCCACAAAATTTCACCGCGCAAACCGATAATTTCGTTCAAATGCGATTTTTTCGTATGCATCAGAATGTCCTCTTCCAGCAGCTCGATCCGGTCATCGATCCGGTCGCCTACAAGGAAGTAGCTGTCGACGACAAGGTCGACGAGATGGTAGAGGAAATAGTCGGGACGGCTGACTTCCTCTTCCCATAGAAGGGGCTTCAGAGAGCGCAGCTCGTTAATTTTTTGCTTAGTAACGGTTATAATGTAATGTCTGCCTAGAAAAATATTGAGCGCACGCAGAAAAATTTCTTCGTCGTCAAATCGGATACTGTTAATCACAATAAAATAATGGCCTTCATAAATTTCAAGCTTCGGACGCTGCTCTTCCTCGCTGAGGCAGTCTTCGACGGCCAGGTCATGCATGCCGAACAAAGGCTGCAGCATAGCCAAATCCTCGACGTCGGCGTCTATCCAATAGAAGCCTTCCGCCGCTGGCAGCAGCGTTTCATTAATATCTTCAACAGGAGTAAACACTCCGTTGTTCACGAGACGAATTTTCATCTCATCCGCATCTCCCTTCTAACTGACGGAGACTGCCGGACGAGCCGCGCATAAGGACATTGCGAATAGACGCCGGTTGCCCGTCATACGCCGCCGGTCAGGCAGCAGCCGTATCGGAATATCGTCAGGCTTCGGTCGCTCGCCTTCCATGTCCAGATGCACTCCTTTACTAATAAAATGAGGATTTAGACCGCAATCCTTGTCTAGTATACTCCCGCATCCCGTTTACATTCAAGCAGAAAAAAGGCGCTTTCCGCATGTAATCAGGATATGTAAATATCCATCTTGACGCGAATGTCCGAATCCATTAAAGTTAATACTATAATTTGCGTCAAGCGCAATCGTTACACAACGATAACTGAATAGATCTACTTTCTTATCAAGAGCAGGCGGAGGGACTAGCCCGATGAAGCCCGGCAACCGGCGAAAGCACGGTGCTAAATCTTGCGGAAACGTTGTTTCTGAGAGATGAGAGAGGCGAAGAGCTTATTTCTTCATAATAAGCGCACGACCTTTTCTCGCCAAAGAAAGGGTCTTTTTTGCGCTATGGCGACATTATTCCATTCTAGAATAGGGAGTGAATCGCATGCCGATCAAAGTACAGGATCATTTGCCAGCGAAAGAGATTTTAACGAACGAGAACATTTTTGTGATGGACGAGAGCACTGCTTACAGGCAGGACATCCGTCCGTTACGAATTGTGATCCTGAACTTGATGCCCACGAAGGAAACGACAGAGACGCAACTGCTTCGGCTGATCGGCAATACGCCTCTCCAAGTGGAAGCCGTACTGCTTCATCCGAAAACCCATGTGTCGAAAAATACATCGGCCGAGCATCTCGAGGCGTTCTATAAAACGTTCGACGAAATTGCTAACGAATATTATGACGGCATGATTATTACAGGCGCTCCGGTCGAGCATTTGAATTTTGAGGACGTCAATTATTGGGAAGAGCTGAAGACGATTATGGATTGGAGCAAGCGGCATGTGACGTCCACCTTCCATATCTGTTGGGCTTCACAGGCGGGTTTGTATCATCATTACGGCGTTCCGAAGTATGATCTGGACCATAAAGTGTTCGGCGTATTTCCGCACACGATCGAGAAGCGCAACATCAAGCTGCTGCGAGGCTTTGACGAATTGTTTTATGTGCCGCAATCGCGCCACACCGATGTTCGGCGGGAAGATATTGAGAAGATCGAGCAATTGGAAATTTTGTCGGAATCGGAGGAGTCGGGGGTTTACATCGTTGCTTCCAAGGACGGCAAACAAATTTTCGTCAGCGGTCATTCGGAGTACGATCCACTGTCGCTGAAGTTCGAATACGACCGCGACAAGGCGAAGGGACTGCGAATAGACGTTCCGAAAAATTATTTCCCGGGCGATAATCCGGACAAACAGCCGCTCTCCACTTGGCGTGCTCATGCCACTCTGCTTTTTTCAAATTGGTTGAACTATTACGTTTATCAGGAAACGCCGTATGATCTAGGCGCCGGCATTTAATGAAACGAAGGAGCTAACGAACATGTTGAAAATTGAAAGCCAATTGGCCCAAATCGGTTCCGTCAAGGAGCCCGTAACCGGAGCAGTAAGCTTCCCGGTCTATCAAGCAACAGCGTTCCGCCATCCGAAGCTCGGTCAAAGTACCGGTTTCGACTATGCCCGTACGAAAAGTCCGACTCGCTCCGTTCTGGAAGAAGCGGCTGCGCAGCTCGAATCTGGTGATGCCGGCTTTGCATGTAGCTCCGGCATGGCCGCTCTGCAAACGGTTTTCGCATTGTTCAGCCAAGGCGATCATTTGCTTGTGTCGCTCGATCTGTACGGCGGAACGTATCGCTTACTGGAGCGGATCATGTCGCGCTTTGGCGTAACGGCTTCTTATATTGATACGAACGATCTTGACGGATTGAACGAATTGCTCCAGCCGAATACGAAAGCAGTACTGATCGAGACGCCGACCAATCCGCTTATGATGATTACGGATATCGAACGGGTAGCGTCGTGGGCCAAAGCGAAAGGGCTGCTGACGATTGTCGACAATACGCTGTTGACGCCATTCTTCCAGCGTCCAATCGAGCTAGGCGCCGATATTGTCGTACACAGCGCCAGCAAATATTTGGGCGGCCACAACGACGTGCTTGCCGGCCTGATCGTGACGAAAGGGAAAGAACTGTCCGAGCAAATGGCGTTCCTTCACAATTCCATCGGCGCGGTGCTGGGGCCGCAAGACTCTTGGCTGTTGATGAGAGGCATGAAGACGCTGGCGCTGCGGATGGAGCGTCATCAGCATAATGCGACGATAATCGCTGAATATTTGAAAGAGCATCCTGCTGTGGAAGAAGTTTATTATCCGGCGTTTGCGCATCATCCGGGCCATGAAATTCAGAGTAAGCAATCGTCGGGCAATACCGGCATTTTCTCCTTCCGTTTAAAGGACGCTCGTTATGTAGAACCGATTCTTCGTCATATCCAATTGATCGCATTCGCCGAAAGCTTGGGCGGCGCCGAGTCGCTGATGACCTATCCAGCCATTCAGACGCATGCGGACATTCCGGAAGAAATTCGCCGGAAGGTAGGCGTCGACGACCGTTTGCTTCGTTTCTCGGTCGGCATCGAGCATACCGACGATTTGATCGCCGATCTGGAACAGGCGCTGGCTGCGGCCAAGCAGGAAATCGAGGGGGAATAGGGCATGAGCGACAGAACGAATAAGGATCAGATCGCCAAACGCGGCTTTGCAACGAAGCTGCTCCATTTCGGCGCTGAGATCGACGAGCAGACGGGCGCATCAAGCGTGCCGATTTTCCAGGCTTCGACTTTCCATCATCATGACGTATTTAATCCGCCTCATCACGATTACAGCCGCTCGGGCAACCCGACGCGGGAGGCGCTTGAAAATTATATTGCACTGCTGGAAGGTGGCACTCGCGGCTTCGCGTTCGCTTCCGGTATGGCGGCTATATCGACAACATTTCTGTTGTTCTCCTCGGGCGATCATCTGATCGTTACGGAAGACGTATACGGCGGTACATACCGCTTCCTGACGACGGTTGCGCCGCGTTTGGGCATCGAGACGACCTTCGTCGACATGACCGATTTCGAAGCGGTGACGGCGGCTCTGCAGCCGAACACGAAAGCGGTATTTATTGAAACGCCATCCAATCCGACGTTGAAAATTACCGATATAGGCCGCGTGGCGGAATGGGCCAAGTCGAACGGCTTGCTATCGCTGCTCGACAATACGTTCATGACTCCGTACCATCAGCGTCCGTTCGAGCTTGGCGTCGATATCGTGCTGCATAGCGCGACGAAGTTTTTGAGCGGACACAGCGATGTGTTGGCCGGACTTGCGGTTACGAAGGATGAGGAGCTTGGACGCCGTCTGTATCAGCTGCAGAACGGTCTAGGCACCGTTCTCAGTGCGCACGAGTCTTGGCTGCTGATGCGCGGCATGAAGACGCTGCAAGCGCGCATGGAACACAGTGAGCGTAGCGCTAGAAGACTGGCCGAATGGCTGTCCGATCATCCAGAAGTGGAACGTGTCTACTATCCGGGACTGCCGAATCATCCGGGCCGTGAAATCCATGAACGGCAATCGGCCGGCTACGGCGCGGTTGTCTCGTTCGATGTCGGCAGCGGAGAGCGCGCCAAGGCGCTGCTCAACCGTGTACAGCTTCCGCTTGTCGCTGTCAGCTTGGGCGCTGTCGAAAGCATCCTGTCCTATCCGGCTATGATGTCCCACGCTGCGATGCCGCTGGAAGTTCGGCATGAGCGCGGCATTACCGACGGCCTGCTTCGTTATTCTGTCGGCCTCGAGGATATTGAAGATTTAATTGCCGATCTGGACGCCGCGCTTCGCGGCTAACGCTCGGAACATTTCAGTTAATGATGCGGCTGCCGGATTTGGCAGCCGCTCTTTTCTTGGAATAGACACATTTCGGCGGGTGACGAAAGGAAAAGATTTGTGATACGATGGACTCACAGGCTTATATCGGGAAAATGTAGGAGGTGCAAGCGGTTATGGCAACCGTTGATGAAATATTAGATAAGGCGCTGCAAGGCAGCCGCATTACATTCGAGGAGTGCATCACACTGCTTGAATCCGATGAAATCGAGAAAATGGGCCATGTTGCGAATCAATTGATGCTGAAGAGGCATCCAGACCCTATTACGACTTTCGTAGTCGGACGTAATGTCAACTACACAAATATATGCGATGTTTACTGCCGGTTTTGCGCATTTTACCGCGCGCCTGGCTCGAATGAGGGCTACGTGCTGCCGAACGAGACGGTTCTCGCGAAGATTCAAGAGACGATCGACGTTGGCGGAACGGAAATTTTGATGCAGGGCGGAACAAATCCGAATTTGCCGTTCAGCTATTATACCGATCTGCTCCGCGAGATTAAACAGAACTTCCCGGACATTACGATGCACTCGTTCTCGCCGGCGGAAATTCAGAAGATGAAGGAAGTATCCGAAGGCCTTTCGCTCGACGAAGTCGTTCGGCAATTGCATGAGGCGGGTCTCGATTCGCTGCCGGGAGGCGGCGCCGAAATACTGGACGACCGCACACGCCGCAAAATCAGCCGCTTGAAGGGTTCTTGGACGGATTGGATGGACGTAATGAAGTCGGCGCATCGCAACGGCATGAACACGACAGCCACGATGGTGTACGGCTTCGGCGAGACGAGTGAGGAGCGGGCGCTTCACTTGCTGCGCATCCGCGACGCACAGGACGAATGCATCGAGAACGGCTACGATTCGACCGGTTTCCTCGCGTTCATTTGCTGGCCGTTCCAGCCGGACAATACGAACATGAAGAAAACGGAGAAGTCGAAGCCTGAGGAGTATTTGAAGATGGTGGCGATCAGCCGCATCATGCTCGACAACATCGAGAACTTCCAATCGTCTTGGGTAACGATGGGGCCGGAAATCGGCAAGCTGTCGCTGTCGTACGGCTGCAACGATTTCGGCAGCACGATGATTGAAGAGAACGTTGTGTCCGCAGCAGGTACGACGCATAAGGTCAATATCGAATCGATCTTGCAACTGATCCGCGAGTCGGGCAAAACGCCAGCGCAGCGCGATACAAAGTACAACCTGCTGAAGGTGTACCAAGACACCGATACCGTTGCCAAAGATTTTGTTATGCAGAACTAATTCTTTAATATGTAGGGTAGGGACTGTTGCGGTTCCTGCAATAGGTACAAAAGGACCTCGTCTTCCACAACATAGTGAAAGACGAGGTCCTTTTGTAGCAATATGGGTAGCGACCCTGTAGTTATCAGATATTTATCAAACTGGCATATGTTTTGCGACAGGCCGAATTGTCTGCTAACGGAGCAGACTGAGCTAACTACGCTAACGAGGTGTTGCTTTAATAATCTGCAAAGTGAGGTTTATGAAATGGCAATTTGTTTGAACTTCGAATTAGTTACCATAAAAGGAACTATTGCAGAGTACCGATTTGGCAATTGCTTAAAGGAATTAGATGGAATATTTGAAATTGATCTACCCAATTTGATAAGTGGGGAAATTTCAATGGAGACTCCAATCGATGAAGTAGTTAGACTAAAAAATAACAGTCAAACACAATCCATGGCAAACAGGGTGTTTGGAAAGATATATAAGCATTATCTTGAACATAACGAATACCCTGCGAAGGGCGGATACTACGCGTAGTAGACATTAGGAGATTGAGCTAACTGGGAACGACCAATGGTATCCCTCAGGATTATTCAACCAGTAGATATTCTACGACTGACGGCTTTCATTTTTTCGAGGAGGAAGGCAAATGGTACACCTGTTTTAGAGAAAGGGGTCATATCAACAATGACAAAATGTTTGATGATTATGAGGTTGGTCAAAAGTACGTAGTGGACATGTTGCTGAAACTTACAGGAACTGGTTTATTTTAAAAGAGAATAAGCCAAACAGATATGTTTACTCAACTAACGAGGTGCGTTAGTAACATGTAGATGGAGGTTCTAAATGGACGATCGCGGTTTTGATGAAATTCAAACGGACAACATCAGTCAAAATTTTTCGGGGTTTCATTGGCGTAGCCATGGTCGCGGTGTAAACATATACTTCGTGGAAGGTCAGTCAATTGTAATCATTCACGGCGAGATGCCAGCAGTAAGAGATTATGATGTTCTCGTTTTTGGAGAGACAGAGCACATAAACAAGCGTTACCTTCTGAGTGAGCGAAGGGTTGAAATCATTCCTTTAGATGATCGATTCAGGATTCAGAAGTTGCTAGTCGAATGGTTGGCAAGCCAAGGGATGCGTCATGATATTAGCGTGGGCAAGTAGTCAGGGATTGAACTATCGGCAACGATAGCTTGATCGAACATTCAATTTGATCGAACATGCAATTTGAGCTAACTGAGCAGACCGAGCTAACTGAGCTTGTTCCTGTCGCCTTTCACTTTTCTGGGCCAACGCTGCCCGCACCGCAGATTTGAGCGTGCTATTCTACCAATAACTGCAGAAATGCAGTTATTTCCTCGTATCACATCCTACTTCGAATCAATAACTGCATTTATGCAGTTATTAGTCACGTCAAATCGCCGATTCACCTATTTTTTAGAAAATAAATGCAATTTGGCAGTTATTTTCCTGGGGAAGGCCTAATTGAACATAAATAAATGCGTTATTGCAGTTATTTCACGCGCTCTCGGGTCAGCGTCCAGCACACACTTCATACCTCCCACGCTAGGAAATCGTACTAAGTGCCGATTAGCTTCAAAATCCCTTGCATCAAGACATATTAATCACAATGGTCGATCTAGCCCGGCCCTAGCCTCTCACTTTCGGGATAATACCTACCGTACAGCGCGAAATGGAAATAAGCTTGTCCGCTTCATCGGTTATTTTAATATCCCAAACCATTGTTGTACGGCCTTTGTGCAAAGGCGTTGCGATAGCGGTAACGATGCCGTCCCGCTTGGTGCGAATATGGTTGGCGTTGATTTCCATCCCGACCGCCAATTGCGTATCCTTGTCAATCAGATGAAAAGTACCTACGCTGGCGACAGTTTCTGCAAGAGCGACCGAGGCGCCGCCATGAAGCGAGCCGAAATACTGCTTGGAAGCGGGCCCTACCGGCATCGTCGCTATAACCCGTTCGGGCGTGCATTCGGTAATTCTCATATTCAGCGCGCCAAACATCGATTGCTGGTAAGCTTCTTCGCTGTCAAGCATAAACCATTTGTAATTGTTGTCGTCCATTGTCCATTCTCCTTGTTGTTTCCGGCTGCGTGCATGGTTTCGGATTCTTAGGCTGCTTATTTTATTTTACCGATAGGCTGTTCTTTATTTCAATGCTATTCGATAATGGCTGGAAAAAGCCGCAGCATGCGCCTATAACGACGGGTTCCACTCATGTATCACCGCTCGCTCACTTCCCAATCTCTTCATCGTATATCCCCATAGCCGGGGCCATATACTGTTTATGGGGAACGAAAGGGGTGGATCTTATGGAACTGTTCACGATAACGCTGCCTGCAAGCATTGAGCAAGCGCTGGCGAAACTAACGGCCTTACTGACAGATAGTATCTCCGACGATTTACATAAAGCGCAGGGCTCCAGCCGCGCGCTGATCCGCTATACGCCGCATACCGGCGAAATCGTCAGCTGCGAAGCGATCCTGCCGCATTTTCAGCTTGCCTCGCATGGCACAGCCGTTTATCGTTCCGCCGCCAAGGCCGTTGCCGAATTTATTGTGACGGAGATGGAGCCGCATATTTTATCGGCCATTATCCGCAGAAAATATCGGGAGCATTACGCGGTGGACGCACCGATGATCGAAAAGTATTGTCATGAGCTGCTTCACGGCAGCGAATGGGACGGTCTCGGAACGAAATTTCTCGACGCCGACAAGCAGCGGAGAAAATTAAAGGTCTCGGAAGAAATCGAGCATTATTTGCAAGGACACACGTCACTTCATTTGGACGGCTTTACGATGTTTCGACTGCAGCCTTACCGCAAGGAGCTGGCCGAAATTGTCGATTATGCGCTGGATGAATACGTGCTGGATAAGCAATATCAGGAATTTATTTCGCTGCTTAAATATTTTGTGGGCCTTCAGGAATCGAAAGTTCCTTTAGTCCATCTCGTCCATAAGGGCAATCACGAGTTCGTTATGTACAACGAAAAGTTTCAGCCTTTTGAGCCGAAGCCTCATTCCGATCGGATGGTAGCGGAAATGCTGGAAACGGAAATGAATATTGAGGATATGGTGATCAGCTCTCTGATCGCGGTATCCCCTAAACAAATTATGATTCATACGAGGCAGTCGGATATGCAGGTAATCCGCACCATCGAGACGATCTTTGACAACCGGGTATCGGTATGTCTTCAATGCGTCGATTGCAGCCCTTGCTTCGATGTCGCCAATAACGGGCTTATTCAGCCTTGAACTATTGACCGGATGACGATAGAGGGCTATAATGATCCACATAACGCTATGAACAAACAACGGCAATGACGAAGACAAGTATCTGCTCAGAAGCCTGCCCAGAGAGAGGAAACTCGGCTGCAATTTCCTTCATGGTATGAACAGATATACCCCTTTATAGCCGTGCGGTTGAACCGCGGGCATCGCTTTTATAGGCGATTGCTATCGCGAAGTATGCTGCGCCGGATCTCTCCGTTATCAGAGCATACAAGGATCGTCGTCTCCTCTTAACAGGTGCGGCGGATCGAAGTAGGGTGGAACCACGGGTATAAGCACTCGTCCCTTTGCGGGACGCGTGCTTTTTTTGCGTTCATTGGCCGATTCGGTTTCCTTTGAGGGAACGACAGTGAAGAGAGGATGAAGGAAAATGTCTATTCAAGTTACTTTTCCGGACGGAGCGGTTCGCGAATATGCCGCCGGAACGACAATTGAAGAGGTAGCCGGTTCGATCAGCCCGGGCCTCCGTAAAAATGCGATTGCCGGCAAGCTGGACGGCAAAGTCGTTGATGTTTACACGCCGATCGAAGCGGACGCCGCTATCGAGATCGTAACGGTTGAATCGGCCGAAGGCCTTGAGGTATATCGCCATAGCACGGCGCATTTGCTTGCGCAGGCGATCAAGCGTTTGTATGCAGACGCTAACGTAAAGCTCGGTATCGGTCCTGTTATTGAAGACGGATTCTACTACGATATCGATATGGATTATTCGTTGACGCCTGAAGATCTGGTGAAGATCGAAAAGGAAATGGATCGCATCATTCAGCAAAATCTCGACATCCGCCGCCGCGTCGTCACTCGCGAAGAAGCGCTCGCCGTATTTACCGACATTGGCGACAATTTGAAGCTTGAGCTGATCGAAGGCATGCCGGAAGGCACGGTGCTGACGATTTACGATCAAGGCGAGTTTTTCGATTTGTGCCGCGGGCCGCATTTGCCTTCGACCGGACGTATCAAGTCCTTCAAGCTGCTTAGCATTGCGGGCGCTTACTGGCGCGGCGATTCGAAAAATAAAATGCTGCAGCGCATTTACGGTACGGCATTCGCCAAAAAAGCGCAGCTGGACGAGCATTTGCATTTCCTCGAGGAAGCGAAGAAACGCGACCACCGCAAGCTAGGGAAAGAACTGAAAATGTTTACGTTCTCCCGCGAGGTTGGCCAAGGCCTGCCGCTATGGCTGCCAAACGGTGCAAAAGTGCGCCGTACATTGGAGCGTTATATCGTTGATCTTGAGGAACGTCTCGGTTACGAGCATGTCTATACACCGGTGCTCGCCAATGTCGAGCTATATAAAACATCCGGCCACTGGGAGCACTATAGCGAAGATATGTTCCCGAAAATGGACCTCGACAACGAGGAGCTTGTGCTTCGTCCGATGAACTGTCCGCATCATATGATGGTGTTCAAAAGCGAAATGCGCAGCTATCGCGATCTGCCGGTCCGAATTGCTGAAATGGGTACGATGCATCGCTATGAAATGTCCGGGGCGTTGACAGGCTTGCATCGCGTGCGGGCTATGACGCTGAACGATGCTCATATTTTCTGCCGTCCGGATCAAATCAAAGAGGAATTCGCTCGTGTCGTCAACCTGATTCGCAAAGTGTACGAGGACTTTGGCATTAAAGATTACCGTTTCCGCCTGTCCTACCGCGACCCGCAGGATACAGAAAAATATTTCCAAAACGACGAGATGTGGGAAATGTCGCAGCGCATGCTGCGCGAGGTTGTCGAGGAGCTGGAGCTTCCGTTCTTCGAAGCCGAAGGCGAAGCGGCTTTCTACGGACCGAAGCTCGACGTGCAAATTAAGACGGCGCTCGGCAAGGAGGAAACGCTGTCAACTGCTCAGCTCGACTTCCTGCTGCCGGAACGTTTCGAACTGGAATATATCGGAGACGACGGCAAGAAGCATCGTCCTGTCGTCATTCATCGCGGCATCATCAGTACGATGGAACGCATGACTGCTTTCCTGCTCGAGAACTTTGCAGGCGCTCTGCCGCTCTGGCTGTCGCCGATGCAAGCGAAGGTTATTCCGGTTTCGACCGCGTACGAAGGCTACGCGCGAGATGTGGAAGAGAAGCTGCGCGAAGCGGGCATCCGCGTCGATAGCGATCTTCGCAACGAGAAGCTGGGCTATAAAATTCGTGAAGCGCAGTTGGAGAAAGCGCCTTACATGCTGATTGTCGGCGACAATGAAGCGCAATCCGGCAGCGTATCTGTTCGTAAACGCGGCGAAGGCGATATTGGCGCGAAGCCGGTCAGCGAGCTGATCGCTCTGCTTCAAGAAGAAATCGCGAGCAAAACGATCTAAATCACGCGTATAACTGCATAACGATTTTCGCATAAAGCTTGTGCCATTGGGGCAATATTCTTCTGAGGAGGAAGTTGCCCACATGGTTACAAGCTTTTTTGTTGATATAAAACGGATCATTACGATCCGAACCTGCCGCATACATGCGCTAGCACTCTTGGCGACTGCGTTTCTGTTAATGACGGTTATATGCCCGTCGGCGGCTTCGGCTGCTGCTGAAGCGGGTCTGAAACCGAAGGAAACGGTCACGGCGTATGAGTTTGCCAGGGAACAAGCTTTAGCGACGGTAGAAGTCGTTGCAACGGGTTATACTGCGGGGGTTGAATCGACAGGCAAGCGGCCAGGACATCCGCAATACGGCATCACGTATTCGGGGGTGAAGGTGCGCCGCGGCCAAGTGTCGACAGTCGCCGCAGATCCGAAGCTGTTCCCAATCGGAACGGTGCTTTACATTCCAGGCTATGGATACGGCGTTGTCGCCGATACCGGCTCGGCTATTAAAGGCCGGAAGCTTGACCTCTATTTTGAGACGACCAAGCAGGTCTATTCGGAATGGGGGAAAAGAAAAGTGGCTGTACAGGTGCTTCGCAAAGGGACAGGCAAGCTTTCGCAAAACTGGCTGAACCAGGTCAATCTTGCCTTCGAAGCGGGCAAACCGATTCCGCAAGCATACCTGAAATCGTAGCGGGGATGTGCATAATAACGACGGGCATTGCCATACTAGAATCGACGGGGAGGTGACAACATTGGCTAAAAACAATAAAAACAACAAAGCGAACCAGAACAATCAATATAACGCTGAGTTCGCGGAAGATTTCAACAATAACCAAAACAACTCTCAAAATCAACAAAATCAACAAAATCAACAAAATCAAAAAAACGCGAACCAGGCATCCCAAAACAACCAGTAATAATAACGGGAGCCGCTTAGCGGTGTAGACGGCTTTGCGCAAAGCCCGAAACAATACTTAATGTGGACACGGTAAGAAGGAGGAACCGACAAAGGTTTCTCCTTCTTTTTTTGACGTGATACGACAAGAAAACGTTTACGCCTGTCGAACGATAAGCTATAATGTGAAATAAAAATTTTCAAAAATTTTACTGCACACTTTTGATGGCGACAAGGAGAGGTGGCGTTCGATTATGGCTTTGTTTGACGGCTTCAAACGCCGTTCCGGCAATGGCCCGGAGACGGTCGGCAAGGAAGAGTACGCCCAGTTGACGCAATTGATGAATGAATCGGTCGTCTTATCGGATCAGCTTAACGCTGCCGTGGACGAGGTTGATCAAACAATCGGAGATTTATCGGCCGTCGCCGATTCCTCCGCCGTCCAGGAGCAGCATTTGCGGGCTCGAAGCGAGCAGGCGATGAATCGGATCGAACAAACCTTCTCGGCACTGCAAGAGGTGTCGGCCGCAGCTGCGGAAATTAGCGGCGCTTCTACGCATTTGCATGAGAAAAGCAAGGAAACGACCGAAATTGTACTGGACGTACGCCGCTCTCTTGCGAATACGGATCAGGTCATGAACGATTTAAGACAGCAAAACGAGGCGATGGAACGGCATATTAAGCAATTGATTGATCAGACGTCGCATATTACGGAAATAAATGAGCTGATTCGGGAGATCGTATCGCAAACCTCGCTGCTTGCCCTTAATGCATCGATCGAAGCGGCACACGCCGGGGAATACGGCAGAGGCTTCTCTGTTGTCGCTCAGCAAATTCGAAAGCTGGCCGAGCAAAGCCATGAAGCGGTTACCCGTTCATCCGGTATGGTGGAGGAGATAGAAAAAGGAGTGCAGCTGGTTGTCGGTTCAGTCGAGAACGAGCGGACTGCCGTTTCGAGAGGGATTGACGAGATGAGCGTGAACAAGGAGCGCATGGATCTCATCTTTTCGCGAATTCATGAAGTGAACGAGCTCGTTCATCAAACGAATACGGCAAGCACCCAGCAGACGATACATATGAACGGTACGACGGAAATGTTGAGAGAAGTGGTTGATTCCGTGAACGATACGCTGGTCAGCGTCGACGGCACTTTGCAAATGACGAAGAAGCAGCGTGAGATGATCGGCCGTCTAAACCGAGTAGGCCGCAATTTGCAGAAATCGTCGACGGAGCTATCGCAGGCGGTAGACAGAGTCGGCCTAAATAAGGGCTCAACTGCAGCGGAAGAAGGAGCCGGACTTAATACCGCCGCTTTGCAGGAATGGCTGCGCGGCGCGGCCGCCGCTTCAGAGCTAATCGGCATGGATGAGGTCAGCCATCGGCAGTCGCTTACGGAGCTGCTTCGTTCGAAGTCGGAAATCGAAGCGATCTGGTCCAATCGAGAGGACGGTTCTTTTGTCTTCTCGCTGCCGGAAGCCGGACTGCTGAATGCAAAGGGAAGAGAATGGTGGAGAAAAGGGATGGCCGGCCAGTCGTTCAAGTCCGGCGTCTACGTATCGGCGATTACGAAAAAGCCGTGCGTAACGATAGCCGTACCGATTCGTTCCGCCGAAGGGAAAATCGTCGGCGTTGTCGGGGCTGATATTACGATTCGGGCCGGTCTATAAAAATAATAGTTTTCAAGCGGCACTGGTTTATTGTATGATAGGTTATGTTAGTAAATATAACATGACAGTTGGGTGAGTTATTATGACGGATCCGATTATCCATACGCCTTATGCTGCCGCTCATCACCGCAAGGCGGCCGATGTGCTCCCGTTTATCGATCGTTACATCTCGAAGAAAGAACAAGAAATCGCGGAGATCGAACAGATGGTTGAGCGTTATGAAACGCGCCGGATGAAGGAAGAGCGCGCTTATCAGTCGATGTCTACGCTGCGCCGGCTGCTGGCTGGCAAGAAGCCTGATCACCATTTGGCGGTCGAATATATTCATTTCGTTAAAAAGCCGATGGAGAAAGTTCGCGAGCTTCGTCAAGAAATTGAGAACGTTCGCTCGATCCAGCAAAGCGCAGGCTTAAACGACATCATCTCCGTATCGTCGGATCTGGCCAGCGAATTGAACGGATAAAGGCGCATGGAGCGCTCTCAGAGTAACAAAAACGGCGTCCCGTCAGGGACGCCGTTTTTTACTGCCGCTATGCTTGTGCGCCGATTGATCATTTGCTTCGCTTCATTGATTCCATGTCGATAAAGTCGGTATCGCTGCTGTAGGCGGGAACGCCGTGAATGCCGACGTCGAGTCCAACAAGCTCCTCGTCCTTCGAGACGCGAACCGGCATGACTCTCCGAATGAGCCATAGGACTGCCAGTGTAACAAAGAATCCCCAGACGGCAACAGTGAGAAGTCCCAACGCCTGCACGCCGAGCAGATTCCAGCCGCCGCCATAAAAGAGCCCGTAGTAACCCTTGCCGACTCCGGCGCTTAACTCTGGCTTGGCGAATAATCCGACCGCAATCGTCCCGATGCTGCCGCTGACGCCATGAACGGCGAACGCGCCGACCGGATCGTCGATCCGTTTGCCTTCAAGCGCTTCGGTCGCCAGCACCATAGCGATGCCGCTTACCGCTCCGATCAGGATGGCCGCGCCGTCGGAGACGAATGCGCAGCCCGCTGTAATGCCGACAAGGCCGGCCAAGGAGCCGTTAATGACCATCGGGGGGTCCGCCTTTTTGTAACGAAACATTGTGAACAGAATACAGGTTGCGCCGCCGGCCGCCGCGGACAGCATCGTCGTTACGGCGATATGTCCGATGCCGGTATGAGTGGCGCTCAGTGTGCTCCCGGCGTTAAAGCCGAACCAGCCGAACCATAGAATGAAAGCTCCTACGGAAGCGAGCGGCAAATTAGACGGAGGGACGATGTTCACTTTGCCGTCTGCGCCGAATTTGCCAATTCGGGGTCCAATGAACATCGCTGCAGCCAGCGCTGCAAAGCCGCCGAGACCGTGAATGACGGCAGAACCGGCGAAATCGATCATGCCAAGCTTGCCGAGCCAGCCGTCCGCCGACCAAACCCAATGTCCCGCTAGCGGATAGATCAAGCCCGTCATGGCGATGGTGAACAAAATATAGGCACGGAAATGGATGCGTTCCGCGACCGCCCCGGATACGATGGAAATAACGGCGATTACGAAAGCGCATTGGAACAGCCAATAGGTCTCCTGCGTAATCGTCAAAGCGATATGGGACAAATCCCCCTTGAGCATAAAACCGTTCGTACCGATAAATCCTCCGGCATCTTTGCCGTACATAATGGCAAAGCCGACAAAATAAAAAATAAGAGCTCCGAAAGCGATGTCGACGAAAACCTTCATAATAATGCTGACCGCGTTTTTCTGGCGGACGAAACCGGCTTCCAGCAAGGCGAAACCGCCTTCCATCAACAGAATCATAGCTGCCGTTAGAACGACCCAAATCGTATCCAGTCCTTTGGATAATTCGATTATGTCCATTGTAATAACTCCTGTTCCGAAAATAATGATTTGATGTTATGTTTCATCTCTCAAATTAGCTCGTTCATCATTATAAAGATTTAAAGTTAGCTATGTCAACGAAAAGAGTTATGTTTCATGACGTGTGAGATTCAAACCGTGAATGGCGCTGCTTTTCGCATCGGTCTCGAGACCGAGATCAAGTTCAATCGGCCGTCCCTGTTTAACGGTAAAAGGTTTAGTTATACTTAAAATTAAATTAGAGGAAGGCAAGAGTAGGAGTTGAATAATAATGAATGGAAACTTTATTAACCGCTTGTTTGTTGGCATCATCATCATCGGTATCGGCGTCTATTTTCTGCTCCGGCAAACCGGTCAAATCGACCATGACATCGATCTCGGCTATATTTTTTCGACGTATTGGCCGGTTTTCCTTATTTATTTCGGCGGTATGAGCCTTCTTTCCGGACTTTGGAGCGGCACCGGATCCGGCTGGTGGGGCGGCCTCGTGCTGCTGATCGGCTTATCGTTCCTCGGCCGCAACCTAGGATGGTTTGATTGGTCGATCGGCAATCTGATTTCTTACTTTTGGCCGGTTGCGATCATATTGGTAGGATTGAATATGCTTCGTCGGCCTCGCAAGAAAAAGCATCATCATTCAGAAGAGGAAAAATGGAAATCGTATACGGGCTATGGGGAGCATGGGAGCGATGTGCCGCCAGCTCCGCCGCTTCATCCCGATCCGACTCAAGCGGGAGACGCGGAGACGGACGGTCAAACCATTCATAACAACGAAAATAAGAGTGCAGCTTGGAACGAGGATGCAGGCTCTAAGAAAGAACATCGCCGTGAGCGTCGCGAGCGCCGCTATCATCATGGTCAGAGCATGCAGTCGGGAGAGTACGACTACTGGAACGACAGTCCGGACGCCCAGAACCGCTCCAACTTTATCGGAGATATCCACATTGGCCATGACTACTGGGAACTGAAGCCGATGAACATTTCGCATTTTATTGGCGACACCGTGCTCGATTTGACAAAAGCGCAAATCCCATACGGAGAAACGAAGCTAACCATTTCTTCTTTTGTCGGGGACGTGAAGGTGTATGTGCCAAACGACTACGAGGTCGGCGTGCAGGTGATTTCGAGCGCATTCGTCGGGGATGTCAAAATTCTCGGCCATAAGGAAGGCGGCTTCTTTAAAAATTTAAATATCCATTCTCCTTCCTACCACGATACCGATAAAAAAATAAAACTGGTTGTCAGCACGTTTGTTGGAGACGTACGGGTGACGAAGGTGGGGTAAACGCGTTATGATGGTTCGGTTTCTGCGAAGCGGCAAGTGGGAGCTCATATTTATGTTCGCGGCTTCTTCAGTCGCTTCGCTGCTGCTCGGATTTGCGGCATGGCTTGGCCTTATTAAGGAAACGGGACTTACGGAGGCGCGCGTTGGCGCTGCTTTCGTTTTTCTGCTGGTGAGCGCCGTTTTTGGTTATTGGGCCGGCCAGCGAATGCAGCGGCGTATAGATACGCTCCAACTGGCATTAAAGCAGGCGAATAACGGCAATTATGACGTTCAAATTACGGAAAACGGCGCTTTGTCGTTTGCGGAAGCATACCGGGAATTTAACGAATTGGCGGAAAAAATGAAGGAAAAGATGAAGCAGCTGCAAATGGCGGGCGAAGAGCAGGTCATGATTGCCACATCGAATGAAGCGGCCGTTCTAGAGGAACGAAAACGGCTCGCTCGCGATCTCCACGACACCGTCAGTCAGCAGTTGTTTGCGATACATATGTGCGCTTCTTCGCTTCCTAAGCTGCAGGAGATTGACCCCGTAAGGGCGGCATCCGTTCAAGATCAGCTCATTCAAATGTCGACGCTGGCGCAGAAGCAGATGCGCATATTTATCGCCCAGCTTCGCCCGCTTGAATTGGAAGGCCGAACGCTGAGAGAAGCGCTAGACAAATGGTTTCCGGACTACTGCCGGCAAAACGGCTTGCAAGGACAGCTGGATTGGCGGATCGAAGACGATTCACTGTCGGAAGCGAAGGAGCATCAGCTTTTCTTAATCGTGCAAGAAGCAATGGCCAATATCGTCAAGCACGCCCAGGCGCAGCATTGCTCGCTGACGCTCGCCGAGACAGAACGGCAAATTGTGCTTGGCTTGCAGGATGACGGCGCAGGTTTTCGCGTGAACGAAGTGAAACGAGGCTCTTACGGATTGTCGACGATGCGCGAGCGCGCGCAAAAGCTGGGCGGTGACACCGAAATTATTAGCAAGCCGGGAAGCGGCACAAGAGTGAAGGTTACGATTCCTAAAATAGGGCAAGGAGCGAATCCAAGTGACTCTGAATAATACATTAAAAATTATGATTGTCGATGACCATGAAATGGTAAGAACCGGCTTGCGCACCTATTTGATGCTGGAGCCGCGTTTCGAAGTGATTGCCGAAGCGAGCGGCGGACAGGCCGCTCTTGACTGGCTGGAGCAACAGACGGAGGATCGTCGGCCGGATCTTATTCTGATGGATATGATGATGCCCGGCATGAACGGCATCGAAACGACCAAGGCGATAACCGATCTCTACCCATCGCTTAAAATTGTCATGCTGACAAGTTTTCTGGAGGACGATAAGGTGTATGCGGCGATTGAAGCGGGTGCGGTCAGCTATGTGCTGAAGACGGTATCGGCCGAGGAATTGATCTATGCCTTGAACGGCGCGTCCAAAGGAATGCCTGTTATGACTGCCGACGTTTCGCAAGCGCTGACGAGAGGGCTGCGCCAGCGGACGGCGCAAAGCGGCGACGAGGGTTTGACGGAACGGGAAAAGGAAGTGCTGCTCCTGATCGCCGAAGGCAGGTCGAACAAGGAAATCGGCGAAGAGCTTCATATTAGCATCAAAACGGTAAAAACGCATGTCAGCAACCTGCTGATGAAGTGCGAGCTGGATGACCGTACGCAGTTGGCCGTACTGGCGCACCGGAAAGGCTGGGCTAAAAAAGAAACGGGCTCATAATGCCGAAGCGTTTCGTCCATACTACCTTTTAGCATTTCAATTAAAAGATCGTTGAGAGCAAAAGGAGCGGACGAGAATCGATGATGCCACTTTCTTCTTCATTGGAATCGCGTCAAGAACATTTTACCGAGCTGCGCAATCTGCTAGAGCAACAGGGCTTTTCGCTCGGGGGCAACTGGGACTATACGAACGGCTCGTTCGACCGGGCGCTGGACGAGGCGCAAAAAGTATGGCTGCGCATTCCGTTTCAAGTGATTACAGGTCATGTGGACGATTCGGCGCAAGACCGGGATGCCAAGATTGTGCTCGGAACGCCTTACGTGCTGAAGCACGTCTATAATGAAGGAAACGATCTCGGCGGGAATGGCGGTTTGGTCAGCGGGCTATTTAATCAATTTCAGCCGCCCCTTGATCCCGATGCCAGAATCGAGCCGAAATGGCTGAGCCGGGCGAAGAAAGCGCTAGAGGAAGCGGAGCAGGCCATACAGTCATAGGCTGCCCTCCTAACCGCATAAATCAGAAACACCGCCGAAGGATTGTTCAGCGGTGTTTTGATTTTTATGGTTGATTTTTATGGAGAAGAAGCAATTAGTTGAGAATCCATTTGAAGGCGCGAATAAAGAGACGTGGTATATAGACGACCAGTTCCAGCGCTATTTCAAAAAAGGCGGAGCCAGTCTCATACTTGGACCTGGACAGTTTAGGTTTTCGGTTCATCTATCAATCTCCTTTACTAGGCTTTCGAATCGTACATACAAGGGTTGTATAGATCCTGAATTGGGATTTATTAGCTATTATAACACAAAAAGCGCCGAAGGGTGGGGTGAAGGACTCCCCGCCTAATAGTCGCCCAGTAGTCGCTTAATGGTTCGCATAGTCGCTATACATTTCCAAAAGTTATTTGATTTTCATGTGCTTTTAAGTTTGTTTTAAGGTAGAATGTGCATGATAGGACTATAAACATTGAATGCAGCGGCCGCCTGATAGGCGACGCTACGTGGAAATAGCTTTAAGGAGGAGAACGGAAATGGACGATCAAAACAAGAAGAACGGTTTCGACGATTTCTTTCGGGACGGAGATGAAGGGAACCGGCATACGGATTCCGAGCCTTCCGATTCGGTAAGGGAAGACAACGCAGCCGACGCGTCCGCGCCCGAGGAACAAAGCAAGCCTTCCTACTATTATTCTTATGGACCGTTTAAGCCGGGAGCTCAAGAGGAAGGCGCTTATCGTTCATCCTCGCCGGGCAACGAATACGGCAAGCCGCAGGAGTCTCAACCGCAGCCCCAACCGACTTCGCCTTATCAAGCGGCGGGCAATGACGAGCCTTATAATCCGTACCAAACAGGTGGCGTTTCGCAAGAGCCTTCCCCACCAAGATCCGAAGGCGCGTCACAGCCACAGCAGCAGCAACAGCAGCTAAGACCGATCGTAACTAGCAAGCAATCGGCGCGCAGCGGCTGGCAAGTAAGAGAGCCTCGCAGACGGACGTCGTTCCGCGCGATGTTCCTTTCATTTCTTGCAGGGGTTGTCGTCGTTGGCGGTCTGATGTATACGGCTGACACTCGCAACTGGTTTACTCAAGGTGCAGCAGCGCCTGCCTCGCAGCAATCGGCGGGAACGTCTACAGGTACAACTGGAACGGGCGGTAACGGAGGCGCTTCGATGGCTGCCGCGAAGCCGGATAATATTGCGTCGCTGTTCGAAACGGCCAGCCCGGCCGTCGTCAAAATCGAGACGTTCGTTAACGCTTCGAGCCGGAGCGGCGGTAGCATTTTGGACGATCCGTTCTTCCGTCAATTTTTCGGTGACAACTATCCGGGGACGAAAAGCGAAAGCAACAAGGATAGCGGAAAGATGCAGCCTAGCGGTATCGGAACGGGCTTCTTCTTTGACAAAACAGGCTACATTTTGACCAACCAGCACGTTGTCGGCAATTCCGATAAGATTGAAGTGACCGTGCAGGGTTACGATAAGCCTTTCACGGCTGAACTGCTCGGCTCCAGCTATGAATTGGATCTTGCTGTACTGAAAGTAACCGGAACGAAGGATTTCCCTACGCTTCCGCTCGGTGATTCCGATAATATCAATATTGGCGACTGGGTGGTAGCAATCGGCAATCCGTACGGTTTCGATCACACGGTAACCGTAGGGGTGCTTAGTGCGAAGGAGCGTCCGATCGATATTCAAGATCAGCAAGGCACGCGCAACTACGAGCATTTGCTGCAAACCGACGCCTCGATCAACCCGGGTAACTCCGGCGGTCCGCTTCTTAACGTGAAAGGCGAGGTCATCGGTATCAATACAGCAGTTAGCTCGCAGGCGCAAGGCATTGGCTTTGCCATTCCGACAAGTACGATCCAAAGCGTACTAGATACGCTTAAAAACAATAAAGAAGTCCCGAAGGCCCCACTGCCATTTATCGGCGCCGAGTTGACGGATGTGACGGAAGCGGTCGCTAAACAGCTTGGAATCGAGAAGGCGGAAGGCTCAATCGTCAGCAACGTTTACTATAATTCGCCGGCTTACCTCGGTGATCTCAAGCAGTATGACGTCATCCTTGGCATTGACGGGAAAAAATACGATTCAACACAGGCGCTGATTAAAGGCATTCAAAGCCATAAAGTCGGCGATAAAATCGAATTGAACGTCATCCGCAAAGGTCAGGCGGTCAATTTGCAAATCGAAATCGGCGATAAAAACAA
Source organism: Paenibacillus sp. NPDC058071 (assembly GCF_042885235.1). Classification (NCBI taxonomy): domain Bacteria; kingdom Bacillati; phylum Bacillota; class Bacilli; order Caryophanales; family Paenibacillaceae; genus Paenibacillus; species Paenibacillus sp. NPDC058071. The sequence goes on along the minus strand of NZ_JBHVSK010000003.1, from coordinate 279,922 downwards.
ATTTAACGCCGAATAACGGGGCCGGTTCAATGGCCGCGGAAAGCGGCATCGACAAGCGCAGAGCAAGCCTCTGCGCTTGTTTTGCCGAAACGGGAACTGTATGCGCTTGCCATTGCTTATGGCAGGAACGGTTTATGAGGGGGATAACGGATGAGAATGCATATTATGGTTGTTGACGATGACGAGAAAATTACATCTTTGCTGCGCCGAAGCCTCGCGTTTGAAGGCTATGAAGTGACGACGGCGGGCAACGGCATGGAAGGGCTGAAACTGCTGCTGACGGCGGAGCCGGATCTGCTTATTCTGGATGTCATGATGCCGCAGGTCGATGGATGGGAAGTATGCCGCAGAGTGAGAGAAGGAGGCAGTACGGTTCCAATTCTGATGCTGACGGCAAAGGATGATATTTCGGATCGGGTGAAAGGACTGGATGCCGGGGCCGACGATTATCTGGTCAAGCCGTTCGCTTTGGAAGAATTGCTGGCGAGAGTAAGGGCGCTGCTGCGAAGGAAAACGGATAAAATAGATGATTCGGGCAGCAAAATTATGTTTGAGGATTTGGCTCTGGACCAAGATTCTCGTGAAGCGATTCGCGCGGGCAGGCGCATCGAATTGACGGCAAAAGAATACGATCTGCTGCTGCTTTTCATGCAAAATCCGCGCCGCGTGCTGACGAGAGACGCGATTATGGAGAAAATATGGGGCTATGATTTTAGCGGTGAATCCAACGTGCTTGAAGTGTACATTGCCATGCTGCGGCAAAAACTGGAGGAAGGGCAGGGCAAACGCATCATTCAAACGGTAAGGGGTACCGGCTATGTTTTACGCGGAGAGGGTTGAGGTAGAGCAATGACGATTCGGCTTCGATTGACACTCTGGTATTCCAGTTTGCTTGGAACGACGCTGCTTGCGTTTTGCTTCGCGATTTACTTTTTCGTCAACATGAATACGTATGGCGAACTGAAGGCGACGATGCGCGAGCAAGCGGAAAACTTGCGGTTTGTCGGCTCTAATGATTCCTATAACTTGCAGCGCGTGGACCGGTTTTACGAAGAAGATTTGTACGTTCAGGTCGTTAATTATAAAGAAGGCTTTATCGCGCTGGCGCCTAATATGAAGCAATATGGCATTCAGTTTTCCTATCCGGAGGAGTCCGGCAAGCCGCACTTGGGATTCCACAAAACGAAGGTTGCGATGAGCGGCGGACAATTTTCGTTTCTGATCTATCAAACGCCTTTAACTCAGAAAAATGCGGACGGCCAGCTAACATCGGTCGGATTGATCCAAGTTGGCGCTTTTATCGGCGCGCAGGAGAGATACTTAAACGGACTGCGTTCGATTTTGTTTACCTCATCGGCGGCCGCCCTTATCGTAGCGTTCACGTTTGGGCTCTTCTTGGCCCGGCAGGCGTTGCAGCCGATCGAGCGCGTTATCCGCTCTACCGAAAAAATTCAAAGCGGTTCCGACTTAAGCGTGCGCATTCCGATGGAAGGGCCGACAGACGAGGTCGGCAGACTGATTCATACGCTCAACATCATGCTCTCCAGGCTTGAGAGCGCCTATAACGGGCTAGATGAGTCCTACAAGGCACAGCGGCGGTTCGTTTCCGATGCCTCTCATGAGCTTCGCACGCCGCTGACGACCATTCGGGGCAATATCGAATTGCTTGAGAAAATGTGGAGCCAACCGCAAAATGGCAGCCGCGCGGCGGGCGGCATTGTCGCAGCAGCGGACGCTGCAAACGGTATTGTGGTGAAGCTTGATGCCCAGCGATGGGAAATGACGAATGAAGCGATGCAGGATATATCCGACGAAGCAAGAAGAATGTCTACGCTCGTCAATGATCTGCTCGCGCTTGCTCGCGCCGATGCTGGATATGTGATGGAGAAGCAGCCGCTTGGTATTCAGGCGCTTGTGGAGGAAGTGACACGCAGGGCGCAGCTCCTTCCGCGGACAGCTGAGTGGAGAATCGGCGATTTGTCCGCGCTGGAAGGAGTGAAAGTGAACGGCAGCCATGATTATTTGCAGCAGTTGCTGTTCATTTTCATCGAAAACGCCTTTAAATATACAGAGCAAGGGCATATTGAGCTGAGCGCGAAGCGGAAGGACGATCAAATCGGCATCGTCGTAACCGATACGGGGATTGGGATGGATCCGAAGGAAGTGCCTCATATTTTCGACCGGTTTTATCGGGCCGATGAATCGCGCGGGCAGAAGGTTGGTACGGGACTCGGATTGTCAATTGCCCAATGGATTATTGATGAGCATCGCGGTTCGGTTGAAGTGTGGACTCGTCCTGGAGACGGATCGGTATTTACGATCTGGCTGCCGATAGACTTTTCTGAGCGGCAGGATTCGACTATAATAGAGGTAACGGACCGGGATGAAGCGTAATCCGGCTTAGAATCGATTGCGGTTCTTGGCTGCTGCGCATAGAGGGGAAGTCCGGTCAGAAAGCAGGTGCAACCGATGGAAATCGTTAAAATATCGCCGCGCGGCTATTGCTACGGCGTCGTGGACGCAATGGTGCTCGCATTGCAGACGGCTAAAAATCTTGATCTGCCGCGACCGATTTATATTTTGGGCATGATCGTTCATAATGCACATGTGACGACAGCGTTCGAACAAGAAGGCGTTATTACGCTTGATGGAGAGAATCGGCTGGAAATATTGGATCAGGTGGAACAGGGCACCGTTATTTTCACGGCGCACGGCGTATCGCCTGAAGTTCGGAAGCGGGCTCGCGACAAGGGATTGACCGTCGTCGACGCGACTTGCCCGGATGTAACGAAGACGCATGATCTTATTCGCGAGAAGATTGCTGAGGACTATCATATAATCTATATCGGCAAGAAAGCCCACCCTGAGCCGGAAGGCGCAATCGGGGTAGCGCCCGACCGCGTTCATTTGATCGAGCGGGAGGAAGAAATCGCCGCGCTCGACGTACCGGGCGACCGTATTATCATTACGAATCAGACGACGATGTCGCAGTGGGATATTCGCCACATTATTAGCCGTTTATTGGAGAAGTATCCGAAGGCGGAAATTCATAACGAGATTTGCTTGGCGACGCAGGTCCGCCAAGAGGCGGTAGCCGAGCAGGCAGGCGAGGCGCAGCTTTGTATTGTCGTAGGCGACCCGCGCAGCAACAATTCGAATCGTCTAGCGCAGGTGTCCGAGGAAATCGCCGGTGTGACAGCGTACCGCGTCGCCGACGTCTCCGAAATCAAGCAGGAATGGCTGACGGGCATCGACCGCGTCGCCGTTACTTCAGGCGCTTCTACGCCGACGCCGATTACGAAGGAAGTCATCGCGTACTTGGAGCAATACGATCGCAATGATCCGTCCACATGGGAAATTAAGCGGACAGTCAATATGAACAAGCTGCTGCCGAACATTCGCGTTAAGTCGACAAGCCCGGATGCAGCGGCATCGTCTACTCCGGCGTCTTCGTAGGGTAGCATTATAGGTTTGCTCATAGGGCTGGCTCTGCCGTGATCGAACGATGAGACCAGTCCTATGATTTACAGTTAGGTGCAATAAATATAAGTTGAATCGGATTGTTTTTGAAAAAAGCGGTGCGGGGAGCGAATGAGAGCTCCTCCGCACCGCTTTTTTTGCAGCTATCGCCCGCTAGAAGAAGACAATTAAATGGCGAATTTCTTGACGGTTCGTTTTTAACTAACGACCGAAAGAAGATTGGGCTGCTTTAATGCTTTCATACGAGCCGGGCCCAAAAAGTGCTGCGCGTAGCGTGCTGGAACAAAATAACATCCAAAATGCAGTTATTTATTTCTGATATAGGAGTTTCAGAGGTAATAACTGCAAAAAGGCAGTTATTACCTCTGAAAAGCTCCAATCTAAGGGGATAATGATGGAAATAACATCCAAAATGCATTTATTGTCCTAGAGACCTCTCAAACGACCTAGTTATTCATTGAGTTATTCTCGCTCAATGCCATCTGTAACGATCTAATGGCAAAAGAAATGAAGTAGTCTGGTGAGTACAGATGCAATACGAGGCGAGGCTTTGGAGTGCGAGTGCTGGATGAGATTACACCAACTCATGAGCGCAAGTGTGGAGCACTATGCACAAGGCCACAAGGTTTGAGTATAAGCGTGAATGCTGAATAGGAGCACGAGATCTGTTATTCGTTCGAATGTGGCAGATACACAGATGCACGGTGATGGTACCGGAAACTGCCACAACAGCACGTTGCTATCATTGAGCCGCAGTCGCAGTGCTGCGTTAGGAGGTTACCCGATTACTACTACAACTGCCCCAACTGTGAGAAGTTAAATTTGCTGTACGTAATTGAAGCAAATCCCTTTTTTCATCACAATTTAATACTTGACGGAAGAGCGAACCATCGTGTATATTTACTTTAGCAAATAAAAGCGTAGAAGCACAAAAGCTAAAAAGCATAGAAGCTAAAAAGCGAACAAGCGTTGAAGTGAAAAAAGGGAGAGATGAATAATGATCGTTATTACTAAGTCGCAAGTGTCGGATGAGCGTATACAGGAAATCGTTGAGCAAATTGAAAAAGCGGGCGTGCAAGCCCATGTGTCCAAAGGAACGGATCGTACCGTCATCGGTATTATCGGTCAAGTCGAGCCGTCGCTTGCCGAGCATCTTCGTCAATTGAAGGGTGTAGAGAACGTCGTTAAAATTTCGAAGTCCTACAAGCTGGCAAGCCGCGACTTCCATCCGGAAGATACAGTTATTGATATTAAAGGTGTTAAAATCGGCGGCAACAACCTCGTCATTATGGGCGGACCGTGCGCCGTTGAATCGCCGGAACAAATTGACGAGATCGCAAGACTTGTAAAAGCGGCGGGCGGACAAGTGCTTCGTGGCGGAGCATTCAAGCCGCGCACAGGTCCTTACAGCTTCCAAGGCGTTGGCGTAGAAGGGCTCATTATGATGGCCGAAGCGGGCAAGAAGCACGGTTTGCTGACGATAACTGAAGTCATGACGCCGGAATACGTTGACGTTTGTGCGGAATATGCCGATATTCTTCAGGTCGGCACGCGCAACATGCAAAACTTCGACTTGCTCCGCAAGCTTGGAACGATTCAAACGCCGGTGCTGTTAAAACGCGGTTTCAGCTCTACTTACGACGAGTTTCTGAATGCGGCGGAATACATTCTGGCAGGCGGAAATCCGAATGTGATGCTGTGTGAACGCGGAATTCGAACATTTGAAACGTACACGCGCAACACGCTCGATCTGTCGGCGATTCCAGTACTGCAAGGCCTCAGCCACTTGCCTGTCATTTCTGACCCGAGCCACGGCACGGGCCGCCGGGAGCTGGTGGAGCCTATGTCCAAAGCATCCGTTGCGGCAGGCGCGAACGGCCTGATCGTGGAGATGCATACCGACCCGGACAATTCGATGACAGGAGACGGTGTACAATCGCTGTTCCCGGATAAGTTCGCCAATTTATTAAAGGACTTAGAGAAGCTGGCGCCAATCGTCGGCAAGCAATTCGATACGCCTAAAGCGCCAGCGGATGCATTTCTGGAATGGAAGAAATAAGCGCCAGTCCGCTCAAAAACCCCCAAATCCCTTTGTTGTCAAAGGATTTGAGGGTTTTTTTCTCATTTTTAGAGGGGCAAATGTGAACAAATGTTTAAAGCTGTAAGTATAGCTTACATGCCTATAAAAAATACCTTACATAACTATTGACGGTCAGAAATCGTGGTTTTATAATTACTTCATAGTTTGGAACGAAAATTGAACAATAACAGTTCACAACAAAGCAAATGTTCGGAAATGGAGGAAATATCAGATGTCAGTTCAAAATGTTTTGGACCTTATCAAAGAAAACAGCATTCAGTTCGTAGATTTCCGCTTCGTGAGTCTTTCCGGTCATGCACACCACATCACTCTTCCTTCGACAGAAGTCGACAGCGACACTTTCGTAAATGGTGTAGCATTCGACGGTTCCTCGATCCCAGGGTTCCGCGGAATTGAAGAATCTGACATGGTGATGATGCCTGATACGGAATCCGTATTCATCGATCCTTTTACAGACCACCCAACACTTAACATCATGTGTAACATTTATACGCCAGACGGCGAACGCTACGAGCGCGACCCGCGCAGCATCGCTCAAAAAGCGGAAGAGTACCTGCAAACGACTGGTATCGGCACAACAGCGTTCTTCGCTCCAGAATCCGAGTTCTTCGTATTTGACGAAGTTCGTTATGAAAGCACAATGAACTCCTCTTCTTTCTTTGTTGATTCCGAAGAAGCGGCTTGGAACACAAACCGTAAAGAAGAAGGCGGCAACCTTGGCTTCAAAATTCCGGTCAAAGGCGGCTACGTTCCAGTTGCCCCAGTAGACCAACAACAAGACATTCGCAGCGAAATGGTTCGTCTGATGCAAGAAGTCGGCCTTCGCGTTGAACGTCACCACCATGAAGTGGCAACGGCAGGCCAAGCGGAAATCAACTTCCGTTTCAGCACGCTGACGAAAACAGCTGATAACCTGATGGTTTACAAATATATTGTTCATAACACAGCTCGCCAATACGGCAAAGTGGCAACTTTCATGCCTAAACCGCTGTTCGGCGACAACGGTTCCGGTATGCACGTTCACTCCTCGATCTTCGACGGCGACACTCCGCTGTTCTATGAAAAAGGCGCTTACGGCAACCTGAGCCCGCTCGCTATGCACTACATCGGCGGCATTCTGCATCACGCTCCAGCCCTGATCGCTTTGACGAACCCAAGCACGAACTCGTTCAAACGTCTGGTTCCTGGTTATGAAGCACCGGTTAACCTTGTATTCTCGAAAGGCAACCGTTCCGCTGCGGTTCGTATTCCAATCGCTTCGGTTACGCCAAAAGGCTGCCGCATTGAGTTCCGTACGCCGGACTCCACGGCTAACCCTTACCTCGCATTCGCAGCAATGCTGCTTGCAGGTCTGGACGGCATCAAGCGCAAACTGGATCCAGTTGCTCTTGGCTACGGTCCATTCGACAAAAACATTTACGAATTGCCGGAAGAAGAGAAGAAAGAGATCCGCAGCGTACCTGGTACACTGGACGAAGCTCTGGACGCTCTGGAAGCCGATTCCGAATTCTTGACTGAAAACGGCGTTTTCTCGAAAGAGTTTATCGAAAACTACGTTGCCCTCAAACGCAGCGAAGCGAAAGCTGTTTCGATCCGCATTCATCCACACGAGTACAGCCTGTATTTCGGCTGCTAATCCTTGAAAAGAGCCTCCTCGGAGGCTCTTTTTTACGTTGTGGCGTTCGAAAATGTCAGCCTGTGGGCTGTACAGTTCCTTGCGGTAGTTAAGATAAAACAGTTCTACATCAAAATCAGTGCTTGACGAAAAAGGAGAAAAAGTGGAGGGGCAGAGGGATTCTGGAGAAACGAAAGTGGTCGCTTTTAAAGCCAGATTTCTACCACAAACATTTATCAAATAAAGGAATCAGGCTTTAATGGCGATCGGAAGAACCCTCTGACCCGTAGCGCTTCCCCTCACTTAAAGTCGGTTTTGAAGCTAAAAACCGAATGTTTTTTATATGTAAAAGAGGCACCGTTCGACTTTTTGTCAATAAAAGAGACGGAATGCACTTGATGGTTGCGCGTAAAATTGTTATCATTAGCGTTATCATGCGAGAGCTTCTTCGGAAGCAAGACTATTATAAAAGGGTGGGTTAATGGAGATGAAGAGAGCCTATAACTTCAATGCAGGTCCGGCCGCGTTGCCGCTTGAAGTGCTGCAGAAGGCGCAAGAGCAATTTGTGGAATACGGGGGCGCCGGCATGTCCATTATGGAAATGTCGCACCGCAGCGCACTGTATGAGAACGTGAACAACGAGACGCAAGCGCTCATGCGCGAATTGTTCGGAATTCCCGACAATTATCATGTCCTGTTCCTGCAAGGCGGAGCAAGCCAGCAGTTTGCTACGATTCCGATGAACCTTCTTCGTCCCGGCCGTCCCGGCGCTTATGTCATGACTGGCAATTGGGCCGAAAAAGCGATTAAAGAAGCGAAGCTGATCGGCGAGACCGTTGTAGCCGCTTCGTCCGAAAGCGACAGCTTCAAGCGCATTCCGAGCCTCAGCGAAATTGCGGTGCCGGACAATGCAGCTTATCTCCACCTCACGTCGAACGAAACGATTGGCGGTACGCAATTTGCTGAATATCCGACGATCGGCGGCAATGTACCTCTTATTGCCGATATGTCGAGCGATATTTTGTCCCGCCCTGTAGATATTAGCAAGTTCGGACTCATTTATGCGGGAGCGCAAAAGAACCTGGGTCCGTCCGGCGTAACAGTCGTTATCATTCGCGACGATCTTGCTGAAGAAAGCCCGAAAACAATCCCGGCGATTTTCCGTTATAATACGCATACGAAAAACAACTCGCTTTACAACACGCCTCCATCCTTCTCGGTATACATGGTCAACCTGGTACTGAATTGGATTAAAGAAAAGGGCGGAGTCGCGCAAATCGAGCAATACAACCGCGATAAAACAAATCTAATTTACGATCAAATCGATCAAAGTGGCGGCTTCTACAAAGGCTTCGCGCATAACGACAGCCGTTCGGTCATGAATATTACGTTCCGCATCCATAACGAGGAGCTGGAAAAGCTGTTCGTGAAAGAATCGGAGCAGCAAGGTTTTGTAGGCTTGAAAGGACATCGCGACGTAGGCGGCCTCCGCGCTTCCACGTACAATGCAGTGCCGCATGAAAGCTGCAAGGCGCTTGCTGAGTTTATGGCCGACTTCCAACGCCGCAACGGTTAATTAGCGAAAGGACCTCGACTCCCTGTATGAAGGGAGAGAGGTCCTTTTTTTTCTCTAAGCGAGCGACGAATCGACCATTGCCGGGCCATGCAGCTTATAACCGACGTTGCGGACGGTCATAATATATTCCGGCATCCGCGCATTTTTCTCGATTTTCTCGCGTAGATGGCTAATGTGAACGTCCACGATACGGGTGTCGCCAAGGAAATGGTAATCCCAGACTCCGTGCAGCAACTGCTGCCTGCTTAATACTTTCCCTCGGTGCCTGCACAAGAAGAGAAGCAGCTCAAATTCTTTAGGGGTCAGTTCGACATCCTTGCCGTCAATGAGTACTTCCCGCTGTTCGGCATGCACCGACAGATTGCCGATATCGAAGACGGTTGCCGGAACGGCGCCAGGGAGGCTTTGAATCCGCCTGAATATCGCCTGGATTCGCGAGATCAACTCTTGCGGGCTAAAGGGCTTCGTCATATAATCATCGGCTCCGTTGTCCAAACCGGCTATTCTATCGGTGACGTCTTGCAGTGCGGTCAGCATGACGATCGGTACAGCGTTTTGCTGCTTGCGCAGCTCTCGGCATACTTGAATGCCGTCCATTTTCGGAAGCATCAAGTCGAGCACGATAAGATCGGGGCGGAACGGTTTAAGAGCTTCGAACACCGCTTCTCCGTCGCCGACACAGCGAACATCGTAGCCTGCAAGCTTAAGGTTGAATTCGATCAGCATGGAGATGGAGGGCTCGTCATCGACGACTAATATTTTTTTCTTCATGATCTATGCTCCTTTTGTCTCCTAATGGTTCCTGCATTTATGTCTCCATTATGAAAGACGACCTTAAAGAAAAGATTAAGCGTACGTTAACCGTGTGTAAAAATTGCCTATGTCCGGCTATTTCGTGCGATCAAATAGCAATTCATGTATAATAGTCAAGGATGAGAGGTGAAAGAAAGAATGGCATTTCATATTGTTCTGGTTGAACCGGAAATTCCTGCGAATACGGGCAACATTGCGAGAACGTGCGCCGCTACCGGAGCCCATCTGCATCTTGTTCGTCCGCTCGGCTTCCAAACCGACGATAAGACGCTGAAGAGAGCGGGGCTCGATTACTGGCATGCGGTGCATGTGGAGTACCATGATTCGTTCCAGGAACTGCTGGATGCGAATCCGCAAGGACGCTTTTTCTATGCAAGCACCCGTGCGACGAAGAACTATGCCGATTTTGCTTATCAAGACGGGGATTTTCTCGTTTTCGGCAAGGAAACAAAGGGGCTTCCGCAAGCATTAATTGAAGCGAACTTGGATACTTGCATTCGCATACCGATTACGGGCGATGTTCGTTCGCTCAATTTATCGAATTCCGCCGCGATTGTGCTGTATGAGGCGCTGCGGCAAAAAGGTTTTCCGTCGCTGCGTTAATATTTTGCAGGATATTAAGAATATCCGGGCCGGGGAAGGAATTGCCTAACGTCCATCGAAAGCTATTATGCAAAGGTTTCTAAGCAGGCTAGCAATCAAGACACAGGAGAGGTGAATAGAATGAAACCAGCAGGCGTAGTAAGAAAGGTGGATCAACTCGGGCGAATCGTTCTACCGAAATCGTTAAGAAAACGGTATCAAATGAACGAAGGAGATCCCGTTGAAATTTTAGTGCAAGGCGATCACATCATTTTGGAGCGCTATCGTCCGAGATGCGTATTTTGCGGATCGATGGAAGAAGTACGTGATTTTAAAGAACGGTACTTATGCGGACAATGCATCGGTGAGATGAAACAAATCCGCCCTTAATCCATAGCATAATTAATTGAATCACTTCACTCATTAAAAAAAAGAAGCTTCCTGCCCGGGCGATTCGCGCCAACAAGCAGGAAGCTTCTTTCTTTGTATAAAGGCTGTAGCGCGGGCTTACAGGCCTTTCGTTTTGTCGTCATTATAGGAAGAAGTAAGCATCGCAGTAATGAACAACACAAATACGGTCAACACGGTAATCATAGTAATGGACATGTGCTACACCTCCGAAACGACAGCATTTGATTACATTATACCCAACACGGCAAAAAAAGAAAACGTGAAAAGTTGTGAACAGATTGTTACGCAAGGCGAGAAAAGAAGAAAGGCTTGCCGTTATCCGATTTATTATGAGAAAATAACAGAATGAATATAGAATGAATACAGCTTAAATTGGGGGCGTAAAGCTATGGAATACCGGTTTGCATCTAAGATTTCCCAAGTGAAATCATCGGCAGTAAGGGATATCCTGAAATTGACGCAAGGCAGCGATTTGATCTCGTTTGCGGGAGGTTTGCCGGCGGAGGAGCTGTTCCCGGTACAAGCGGTTCGCGAAGCGGCCGACCGTGTTTTTTCCGGAGGAACCGGATCGCTTCAATATGGTTTGACAGAGGGGTACATTCCGCTGCGCGAGCAGCTTACCGAAAGAATGGCATTAAAAGGGATGAAGACGAGTCCGGAAGAAATGATTCTGACGACCGGCTCACAGCAGGCAATCAGCTTGCTCGTGGAAGCGTTGACGGACCCGGGAGACGTCGTTCTGGTGGAGAAGCCAACCTATTTGGCCTGCTTGCAAGTGTTCCAGTTGCACGGTCTTCGCGTCATCGCTGCGGAAAGCGACGAATTCGGCATCGTTCCTGAAGATGCAGAACGACTGATCCGCGAGCATAAGCCAAAGCTGCTGTACGCGGTGCCGACTTTCGGCAATCCGACCGGCAAAGTGTGGACGACAGAGCGCCGCAAGCAGCTGCTTGAGCTGTGCGTTCGTTACGGCGTTCCGGTGCTCGAAGACGATCCGTATGGCGAAATCAAATATGATGCGGATGCGGAATATCCGACGATGTTCTCGCTGGATCAAGCGGCCGGCGGCAATTCAGTCATCTATACAAGCACCTTCTCGAAAACGGTTGCTCCGGCGCTGCGCACTGGCTGGGCAATCGGCGACGCGGCTGTCATTCAAATGATGGCGAAGGCGAAGCAGGCTGCCGATATCCATTCGAGTGCGATCGATCAGCAAATTTTGCATCATTTGCTCAAGCATTTCCCGTTGGATGAACATATTAAAGTGATTTCGAGCTCGTACGGCGAGCGGATGCGGGAGATGCAATCGCTGCTGCAGGCGCAGGCGATCGACGGCTTGACGTGGATCGAACCGAAAGGCGGCATGTTCCTATGGGTAGAGCTGCCGGAAGGTTTGGATGCGGAAACGCTGCTGAAGGTTGCAGTCAAGAAAGGTGTTGCTTTTGTGCCGGGCAGCTCATTCTACGGAGACGACCCGCAGCGCAATACGGCCCGTCTTAATTTCACGCATAATAAAGGGGAAAGAACGCGCATCGGCGTAGAGCGTCTTGCCGAAGCAATTCGCGAATTTACGGCGCGCAGCTAATACGACTTTGCAGCAGATGAACGGCCGGCAGAAAGTTAGCATTCTCTGTTCTCGGCTCATATTAATAGAAAGAAGCCGCCCGGCTCCGGTCAATCGGAGCTTGAGGCGGCTTCTTTCGTTGCGAGTCCGGAAACCCAATCGGCGATAACGTCGCCGTATTCCTCTAAAGCGGTCTCGCCGCTTGGCAGCAGGCCGTATTTGCCGCGTTCAATTCGCGTGAACCAGCCGTAATAATTATGTCGAAGCACCTGCGCGCTTTTCGGATTGCCGGTGATGGCGGCCAGCTTGCTTGGCGACAACGGTCCGAATTGCTGAAGCGCATAGACGCAGCGCAGCGCCTTCTCCCGATAAGCGGTAACGAGCTTGCGTCCCGTGCTTCCGCCAACGTTGTAATCACCGCTGCGCTCGCGAAATTCCTGCAGCAGCCGGGCTTGCTTCTTCCGTCGCGCCCCGCGCTGCGGCGGCTCCCCGGGCTCGCAAAGCATCTCGATGACCGGCGACTTTGTTTTGAAGAAGGTAACGGTCATGAGACCGATGCCGAGCATGCGGCACAGCTCCGTAATGTCGCCGAAGCGCTGGTTGTGGGCGCCGCTCTTTTTCCGATTTCGTTCGACCGCGAGTACAACCGTGTCCGTCAGCCGCAAACGTTCGATCCCTTGCAGCAGCAGGGCGAGATTGAACGTCTTTTTCATTTCGACGACAATCGTCTCCGAGCCGTCCGGCTTCATCGCGACGAGATCGCAGTGCAATACCTCGCTTTTGACCGTATAGCCAAGCCGCTCGTAAAAGGCTTTGATTGGACCGTACAGCTCCTCTTCCTTATGTACTGCCAACGCGATCCCCCGCTTTCTTTCTTCTATTATAACAAAGGAATGACCCTGCTTGTCGCAATTTGCTGGATTGCCGACTAAAATAGTGGTCAATTTCCGCTAGGCCGAAGCATAGGAATGTAATACTTCAATAAAAATGGTTCCCCCTCGATAGATTGTCTAGAGAAAACCCCGGGCGGAGTGAAAAAAGCGGATTGCGGAAGCGATGGGAGGAGGCACGGCATGGACATTTTCAAGCGAATATCGGAATATCAGACGGAGAGCGAAAAGCTGGCGTGGACAGGAACATTTAAAGACTACATCGGGCTGCTAAGCGAAGACCCGTCTCCGGCGATGACAGCGCATGCGCGCGTCTATGAAATGATCGAATCGTTTGGCGTAGAGGATAACGGCGGCGGCGGAAAGCGGTACAAATTTTTCGAGCAGGAAATTTTCGGACTGGACCGCGCCGTTGAGAAGCTGGTGGAGGAATATTTCCATTCTTCGGCCAGAAGGCTGGATGTTCGCAAACGGATACTGCTGCTGATGGGTCCGGTGAGCGGCGGCAAGTCGACGATCGTGACGATGTTGAAAAAAGGATTGGAGCGGTTCTCACGTACGAGCAGAGGCGCCGTTTATGCCATTAAAGGCTGCCCGATGCACGAGGAGCCGCTTCATTTGATACCGCATGATTTGCGTCCCGAGATCGAGAGGGAGCTGGGGGTTCGCATCGAAGGCAACTTATGCCCTTCCTGCCAAATGCGCTTGCGTACGGAATACGACGGCGATATTGAGAACGTATTAGTTGAGCGGGTGCTCATATCCGAGGAAAATCGGATCGGCATCGGCACATTCAGTCCGTCCGATCCGAAGTCGCAGGACATTGCCGATCTGACGGGCAGCATCGACTTCTCGACGATTACCGAGTTTGGCTCGGAGTCCGACCCGCGGGCCTACCGCTTCGACGGCGAGTTGAACAAGGCGAACCGGGGTCTGATGGAGTTTCAGGAAATGCTGAAATGCGACGAGAAGTTTTTGTGGAATCTGCTTTCTCTGACGCAGGAAGGGAATTTCAAAGCGGGAAGATTTGCGTTAATTTCGGCTGACGAGCTGATCATTGCCCACACGAACGAATCGGAGTATAAATCGTTTATTAGCAACAAGAAAAACGAGGCGCTGCAGTCGCGGATGATCGTTATGCCGATTCCTTACAACCTGAAGGTGTCGGAGGAGGAAAAAATATATACGAAGCTGATCGGCCAGAGCGATATGAAGCATATTCATATTTCGCCGCATGCGCTGCGGTCAGCCGCTATCTTCAGCATACTTACCCGTCTCAAGGAGACGAAAAAGCAAGGCATGGATTTGGTGAAAAAGATGAGGATGTACGACGGCGAAGAAATTGAGGGCTTCAAGGAAGCCGATCTGAAAGAAATGCAGAACGAATACATTGAGGAGGGCATGTCAGGTATTGACCCGCGCTATGTCATCAATCGAATTTCGAGCGCTCTCATCAAGCAAGATATGTCCTGTATCAATGCGCTGGACGTGCTGCGGGCGCTGAAGGACGGCCTGGATCAGCATCCTTCCATTACGAAGGAGGAGCGCGAACGCTACTTGAACTTTATTTCCGTCGCTCGCAAGGAATATGACGGCTTGGCGAAAAAAGAGATACAGAAAGCGTTTGTTTACTCCTTCGAGGAGTCGGCTCGCACGTTATTCGAAAATTATCTCGACAATATTGAATCGTACTGCAATTGGTCGAAAATTAAAGATCCGCTGACCGGCGAGGAGATGGACCCGGATGAACGGCTGATGCGGTCGATCGAGGAGCAAATCGGCGTCTCGGAAAACGCGAAGAAGGCGTTCCGCGAAGAAATATTGATTCGAATTTCCTCTTACTCACGCAAAGGGAAGAAATTCGATTTCACCAGCCACGAACGGCTTCGCGAGGCGGTGGAGAAAAAGCTATTCGCCGATCTCAAAGATATCGTCAAAATTACGACGTCGACGAAGACGCCGGACGAGAGCCAGTTGAAGCGGATCAACGAAGTGACGAAGCGTTTGATCGACGAGCATGGCTATTGCCCAGTATGCGCCAACGAGCTGCTGCGTTATGTTGGGAGTCTGTTAAATCGATAAAAGAAGCATTAGAATAAAAAAATCGGCGGGGTTTAAACCCGCCGATTTTTTGCGTATATGCCGTCCTTCTACAACTAAAGTTTACAAATATAGCTTATTTGACGATATAATAGGAACAGGATAAATATAACATCATAGAAAGTAGGTACTAATTAAATGATACAAGTATCCGCCGAACGAGAGCGGCAGTTGAATTATACGGGTATTACAGAAGAGGATTTGCAAAGACTGGCGTCCTGCCGGCCGATATTCGAGCAGGTGGTCGAGGAAGTCGTTGAACGCTTTTACAGCAGCATCGAACAATATCCCGAGTTGATGGAGCTCATAGCGCGCGTCAGCAACATCTCGCGGCTGAAGGAAACCCAGCGGGTTTACTGGCTGTCGCTGGCCGACGGCACGATCGACGAGCCTTTTATCGAGAACCGTATCCGTATCGGTTTGGTTCATTCGCGCATCGGGCTGACGACAGAATGGTATTTGGGCACTTATATGACTTATCTGGATATCGCCGGCACGGTGCTGAAGCGGGTTATGCCAAACGGATGGATAGAGGTCTACCATTCTCTCAGCAAAATGTTCAATCTTGACTCGCAGCTTGTTTTGGAAGCGTATAACCAGTCGGAGCAGGCGAAGGTGCAGCGCCTCGCAGACGAGCGCTCGGAAATGCTGACGACGATAACGGGGGCGGTAGAGAAGCTGGCGGGCCTCATCGTCGAACTCGACGAAAGCACGAAGTCGATCGCCGAGACGGCCGTATCGACCTCGCAATCGCAGCAGCAGGCGCATGGGCTTCTTGGAGAGCTGCAAACGGAGCTGGACGGCATCACGGAGATGGGCGTGCTGATTCGCGGCATTGCCGATCAGACGCATCTGCTTGGCTTGAACGCTGCGATCGAAGCGGCGCGGGCAGGCGAGCAGGGCAGAGGCTTTGAAGTCGTCGCCAACGAAGTGCGGAAGTTGGCCGCATCGTCACGTCAGGCACAGGAGACGATTCAGCGTAATTTGGATGAAATCGCCAAGAAGGTGGCGGAGGTGCGGAAGGAATCAGATCGGACTTCGAGTGAAGCGCGCAATCAGGCGGCACGCTCCCAGGCGCTTGCGGCGTTCGTGGCGATGATCGATCAGGTGGCGAAAGATTTGCGCCAATTGAATACATAACAAAAGAATAGGCATATGATATAAAGCAGGGTTTCTTCGTCACCGTAGAAACCCTGCTTTTATGATATATAACTTGACATCAATATTCGGATTTAGTATGATATCCCTAACATAATTTTACTTTTAACTCGATATAACGTCCAATTTCCTAACATTAAGTTGACACCATGATAACAATAGTCAACAAACGCAAGCATTCATAGAGAAATGCTGCGTCAACATGAAGGAGGCGGTTGGCATGTCGACGGCCAAACAGTCGCAATCGCATTATTACGATTCGCAGTCTTTTTACGATGAAATGTTCGAGAAGGACTTGTCGGTTCGCCCCCACTACGACAGCGTGCACCGATTGTTCGGACGCATGAAGCATTCCGAGCTGACGATGCGCCAGCATGCACTTAACCAGCGGATGCTGGAGGAAGGCATCACCTTTACGCTGTACAGTCCTAGTCAGAGTGAGCCGCTGGAGCGAACGATACCGTTCGATTACATTCCGCGAGTCATTCCGAAGCACGAGTGGGAGGCGGTTGACCGCGGCGTTAAGCAGCGCATTCAGGCGCTGAATCGGTTTGTTCACGATATTTATCATGAACAGCGAATTGTAAGAGACGGCGTTATCCCTCGGAAAATGATCGTTGCCAATACGTATTTTCGACCCGAAATGGTCGGCCTGGACGTCCCGGGAGGCGTTTATATTACCGCCTCCGGCATAGACTTAATTAGAGACGAGAAAGGCCGTTACTTTGTATTGGAGGATAACTTGCGTTCTCCGTCCGGTTTTTCCTATTTGTTTAAAGGCCGCACCTTGATGAGCGAGCTGTTCCACGATTTATATTTATCCTCTTCCGTACAAAGCATCGAGCGAAGCTTGAACCACTTCTTAAGCTCGCTTCGGTCGCTCGCGCCGAACGGCAAGCGCGATCCGCTCATTGTGCTGCTCACACCGGGATCTTTCAACTCCGCGTATTACGAGCACACCTTTCTCGCCCAGCAGATGGGCATCCATCTGGTCGAAGGACGGGATCTCGTCTACAAGGATCATAAAATTTATTTGCGCGATCTGCGCGGCCTGCGGCAAGTAGATGTCATTTACCGGCGCATCGACGACGATTTTCTCGATCCGCTCGCCTTTCATCCCGATTCGCTCCTCGGCGTGCCGGGATTGATGAACGCGTACCGTGCGGGCAACATCGCCATCGCGAACGCTCCGGGAACGGGCGTGGCCGACGACAAAGCGGTATACGCTTATGTGCCGGATATGATTCGCTACTACTTAGGCGAAGAGCCGGTCTTGCACAACGTTCCAACGTATATTCTTACTCGCAAGGAGGAACGGGATTACGTACTCGAGCATCTTGAGCAGCTGGTTGTGAAGGAGACATCGCTGTCTGGAGGCTACGGCATGCTGATCGGTCCAAGCGCGTCGGCGAAGGAGATCAGCGCGTTCGCGGAAGCGATCAAGCGGGAGCCGGAGCGTTATATCGCGCAGACGACGATGAAGCTGTCACGAGCGCCGGTTATGGTGGACGGAGCGATGACCCCTCGTCATATCGATTTGCGGGCTTTCGCGTTAATGGGCGAACAGACACATGTCATTCCGGGCGGGCTGACGAGAGTGGCGATGCGCGAAGGCTCGCTTGTTGTGAATTCCTCTCAGGGCGGCGGCGTGAAGGACACTTGGGTGCTTAGCCGTTGATTCGAGGCAGGAATGGATAAAATGGTAAAGAGGCGGGTCAAAAGAAAAGGAGGGGTCGCTATGCTTAACCGCAATGCGGAGGCGTTGTTCTGGATTGGCCGCTATATGGAGCGTGCGGAAAACCACGCGAGATTGATCGATGTTCATTACCATCTGCAGGCGGAGGATGAACGAATGCTGGAAGCGGGCGGCCCAGAAGAAGAGAGTGCCGACGCCCCGTGCAAATGGACGCGAATCGTGGACGCTCTGGGCAGCAGGGAGTCTTACGAAGCTCAGTACGGCAGTTACAGCGAGCCCGATGTGCTGTATTACACGACGCTCGACCGGGACAACGCGAACTCGCTCGTCTCCTGCGTAAGCCACGCCCGCGGAAATTTGCGCACCTTGCGCGAGAAGGTGCCGAGCGAGCTGTGGGATACGATCAATTCGTTCTATTTATGGCTGAGAGAGAAGCAGCCGGAAGATTTAATGAAGGAATCGCCCCATCTGTTTTACGGGCGGATCAAGGAGTGGACTGCGCTGTTCCAAGGCATCAGCCAGTCGGTCATGCCCCGCGAGAACGAATGGCATTTTATCGAATGCGGCCGTTACTTGGAGCGAGCGGAGAATACGCTGCGCATTATTAAGGCGGTCGGCAACGCGGCGAGCGGGGATGGCTGGAACAACGCCGGCGCTTACCCGTATTTGCAAGCGGTGCTGAAGTCGGTTAGCGGCTATCAGTCGTTCCGCCGTTACTACGCAGACGGCATGTCGGTCGAATCGCTCGTTGAGTTCGTCATTTTGAATCCGGCTTTCCCGCGGTCGGTTCATTTCGCCTTCCATACGCTGGACGGTCATATGCGGCAAATCGAATTACAGGATAAACAGCTGAAGAGCGCACATGACCGGATCATTCGCCAAGTTGGCAAGGTGACGGCCGATCTGGACTGCCTTGAGCATGAGGATATGGTTATCGATCGCAACGGCTCGATTGTCGGGCATCTGCTGGAGGCGTGCCAGACGCTGGGGACGCTGTTTGCCAAAACCTTTTTTCGCATGGGGGAGGCAAGCGCATGAGACTCAACATTTCCCATGTCACCCAGTACGACTACGAGGGTCCGGTCACGGACAGTGTCAATGAAATCCGTCTCACCCCGAGCACGAATGACCGCCAATCCTGTTACCAGCAAGCGATTTGGATTGAACCGAACGCTTCCTTGTTCAGCTATGAAGATTATTTCGGCAACCGGGTACACAGCTTTTCCGTCAATTCCCCTCATCGGAGGCTGACGATCCGAACGCAAATGACGGTCGTAACGAAGAACGCGCTGAGTCCGGAGAAGCAGGCGGCGCTTCTGAACGGGAAGCCGGCTAGGGAGGCGTGGTCATGGCTGGAGACGGAGGAAGCAGCCAATCGATTTGCTGAGTTTCTGCTGCCTACCGGCTATGCGGACATAACGGATGGCGTGCAGTCTTTTGCCGACAGCATTTGCGATAAGGAAGGACTCGATATGAGCGTGCTTGGCTGGCTGACTCAGCTGTCTTCTAGCATTCGTCAGCAGTTCACATACGATCCGGAAGCGACGACGGTCAAAACGAAGGCGAGCGATATGATTGACGCCAAGCGGGGCGTTTGCCAGGATTTCGCCCATTTGATGATCGCCTGCTGCCGGGCGCATCAGATTCCCGCCCGATACGTCAGCGGCTACCATTTCGTCGGCGACTTGCAGGGCGGAACTGCTGATTTCGAGCAAGCCTCCCACGCTTGGGTGGAAGCCTACGTTCCGACGCTTGGCTGGTGCAGCTTCGATCCGACGAACGAAGCCCCGGTCGGCGAAAGATATGTGAAGCTGGGTCACGGCAGAGATTACAAGGATATCGTGCCGGTCAAAGGCGTCTACCGCGGCAATGGCGGACAAACGCTTCAAGTGACGGTAGATGTCAGAAAATTCGATGAATAAATGTAATTTCTGTTTCGATAACGGGTATGCAGCGCCGCTGCGGCCGATGCTCCATTCAGGAGAGCGGCTGCAGCGGCATTTTGTTTGTCTGCGCCCCTCTAGCAATTCCGCCTTTCCTTTCATTCCTTCCGCATAATCGTTCTAAAATTTGGAACTCTATAGGATAGCTTTGAATGGGGGATGGGGGTTACGCTTCTATGAAAATCGTCAGCAAGCCGATCACGATCTGGATGGCGTTCTCAATATTGCTGCTCAGCGCCGGTTTGGTCTGCCATGTATTCTCCATATCGGCGATACTCGATATGGCGGGAAGAGACGGCTGGATATCGATTTTAGTTGCCTCCCCGTTTTTTCTGCTCTTTGTGACGCTGCTCTTCGTCATAATCAAGCGGTTAAAAGGCCAGCGACTTCCGGATTGGATTGCCCGCGAGTTCGGCGTGTTTCCGTCTTGGCTGTTTCGGCTGACGGCTTCGTTGCTGCTGCTTATGCTTGGCGCTCATACGCTGTTTGAAACGTCCAACTGGTCGATTACGACTTATTTGCAATTTACGCCTGTAGCGGTCGTCGTCGTGAGCGGCGCCGCTGTGTCCGCTTTGGCTGCGTTTCGAGGACTTCGTTCCATCGCGATGACCTCCAGCTTGCTATTGCCCGTTGTGCTGTTTCTCGGCTATTTTGTCATGACGGCCAATACAAAGTATAAAGACTACCATCATTTGCTGCCCATAATGGACAACGGCATGCTGCCGGTCTGGAAAGGGGCTATTTATGCGTTAGGCGGCCTCGTTGAAATATGGATACTGATGCTTTATTCCCATGAAGTGAAGAAGAAGATCAAGTGGTGGCATTTAGTGCTGCTGGCTATTTTTATGATTGGAATGACGATTGGGCCTACGTTAGGCGCGATTACAGAATTCGGTCCCGAGGAAGCGTCCAAGCAGCGAAGCACGCCGTTCGAGCAGTGGAAGCTGGTTAGCGTAGGAAAGCTGTTGCAGCATGTCGATTTTTTATCGATTTATCAATGGCTGAGCGGCTCCTTCGCCCGTATCGCAATTTCGATCTACCTGATTGTTGATTTGCTCGACATTCGCCGCCCGCGCAAAAGGCTGGTTGCTGTGGGGGTGGTGACCGCTGTCATGTGCGGTGTGGCGATGTACTGGTGGAGAATCGATCTGGTCTACGAATATGTAAATCGCATTCAATTTCCGATCATGCTCATCTACGTCTGGTCGGTCACGTTCATTCTAGCTCTGCTGACCTGGTTTAAAAAAGAAGACAAGGAGGCGGCATAAGTGGAAAAGGACAAAAGGCCGATGAAGAATGAGGATGGAGAGCAAACATTCGTAATGGACGGACATACGCTGACGAAGTTTTTTGCGAATTGCGACGACGTTATCATCGATATTCATTCGATAGGCGATCCGCCCGTTCGGGCAATTATTGTCTATTGCAGCGGGATGGCGGAGACGAAAATGATCAACGACGTCGTCCTCCCCGAGCTTTCCCGGGTTTATGAGAAAACGAAATTTTTACGCAAAGAGGATATCGAACGAGTGACGAATCTGGAATGGTCGCAGCTCGATTTGACGACGGAGCGGTTCGGTGCGGAAGCGATGGCAGTGCGCGTATTCGAAGGTCATTTACTCTTCTGTCTTCCTAATCTGCAGTGCATGTGGAGCATCGACATCTCTAATATCCCGACCCGAAATCCGGAGCAATCAACCAGCGAGGTGTCGATCCGCGGCGCGGGCGACGGCTTCATCGAGCCGCTGGCTGTGAACGTTGCGCTTATTCGGACCCGATTGCGTACCTCCGATCTGGCCTGCAGATTCGAAGTGATCGGGACAATGTCGTCGAGCAAGGTCGCGCTGCTGTATATGAAGAGTATTGCCAATCCAGAGATGATCGAAGGTGTTCTGCAAAAGCTGCAAAATATCAAGGTCGAGCGGCTGCTGACGTCAAACCAGCTGGAGGAGCTGCTGTCGCCGACGCAATTTACGCTGTTTCCCGTCACCCACTATACGGGCCGTCCTGATTTCGCTTCCGACTGCTTGATCAACGGGCGCTTTATTATATTGGTGGACGGCAACCCTAGCGTCATTATCGGGCCGGTCAATCTTTTTCTGTTGTTGAAATCGCCAGAGGACGCCAATTTTCCTTTTCTGTCCGTGAATGTCGGTCGTGTTTTGCGCTTTGTCGGTTTAGCCATATCGTTGTTCTTGCCGGGATTTTATATTGCTTTGACGACTTTTCATACCGACCAGCTTCCCTTTACGCTCGTGGCGACGATCTCGACCGGCAGAATGGGGCTGCCGATGGAAACGGGATTGGAAATGTTTGTGATTATGAGCCTGATGGAGCTGTTTCGAGAGGCCGGCGTGCGGCTGCCAATCGCGATCGGCCAGACGCTGACCGTCGTTGGCGGACTTATTATCGGCGAATCGGCGATTCGGGCGGGAATGGTATCGCCGCTCATGATCGTTGTCGTGGCGGTAACGGTTGTGGCCGGAGCGACGGTCGTCAATCAGGTGATGACCAGTTCGATCATCCTGCTCCGTTTTATGAGCTTTATCCTCAGCGTGACGCTTGGCATTTACGGGTTCATTCTTTCGGTTATTTTGTTTCTGATCTACATTACGGGATTGGAATCGTTTGGCGTGCCTTATTTGTCGCCGCTCGTTCCGCTCGATTTGAAACAGGCGGCAGCAGCGATATTCAAGATGCCGCGCATGTGGAACAAGCGCCGTCCGGTTTATTTGGAAACGCAAAATCCGCGCAAGGAAAGGGATGGTTAACGATGGCGGGCAGGCTGCCGCTTGCCGTCCTGTCGCTAGCGGTATGCTTGCTGACTTCAGGCTGCTGGAGTTCGACCGAAATTCAAAGCAACAGCTATGCCAAAGCAATCGGTCTGGATTACAAGGACGGCATGTATTACGCATTCGTTCAATTTCTCGACTTCACCACCGTCTCCAAGGGCGAGGGAGTTACCGATGAGAAGCCTTCTGTCTGGGTAGGCAAGGGCAGAGGGAAGACGCTATCGATGGCTATTAACGAGCTGTACCGCTCCGAGCAAATGCGCATGACGTGGGGGCATGTCTCTGCGTACGTACTGAGTGATAGTTTGCTTAAAGCGGGAAAAGTGGAAGACGTCATGGATATGTTTATCCGTTATCCGGAGACTCGGTACACAATCTGGCTGTACGGCACTTCGGAGCCGATGAACGAGTTGCTCAGTATGAGCTCGATTTTTGATGAATCGCCGCTGGAATCCATTCTTCACAATCCGCTTCCTTCCTATAAGGAGGATTCACAATATCCATCGGTCATGGCGTTCCAATTCATCTCTGATATTAGAAGCAAATACGGCAACGGCTACTTGCCGAATATCGCAATTAACAAGTCCGTTTGGTCCGAGAATAATAAAAATAAGCCTCTATATTTTATTGACGGGGCGTATTTTCGGAAAGATGAGGCGTTCGAATATATGCCTCATACTAAAATGGGCGGTTTCCCTTGGCTGCAGCCCGAAATGCGAAAAATACAAATTTTACTTAAAAAGGACGATACGTTGTACGGGTCGGTTAGCCTGGGGCTGCCAAACATGAAGATAAAGTCGGTAGTGGTGAACGGCGAGCCGAAATTTCGGATCAGCATCCGTTTTTATGGGGCGTTGTACGAATATTTCAAAGAGCTTCCTTATGACGAAATGACGAAGCTTATCGAGGACGATTTGCAGGAGCGGATCGAACAGACCTTTCAAGCAGGCGTTGCCAAAGGAATTGATGTAATGAATTTGGGAGAACAGCTGTACCGGACGCATCCGGACGTCTGGCGAAAAGAGACGGAGCAAGGGACGAAACCGTTTCTGAATAAGCATTCGCTTGAGCGCGTCGACGTCAAGGTTGAAGTTATTTATAACGGGAAGTACAAACGCAGAAAATAAGGAGGTTCGGCCGTTTCATCTTATAGAGATGAAGCGGTTTTTTTCGAGCGGAGACTCGCGTTCATTCCGAATGTATGCTATTTTGGAAGAAATAAGCGAAGAACGGCCGGGACTGCCGGAAGGAGGCGCTGTAGTGGGAATTGTTATTATTTTGCTGCTGATCGTCATCATTGCTTTGCTGATCAACATTAATCATAAACTGTCTCCCCGCGATTACGTCAAGGAAGCGATGGAGCGGGACGAGGCGCGTAGAACGGGCGGGCATCAGGGTTAGCATGGTATTTTATGAAGCTTCGCATTATGGAATTCGACGATTAAAATACATAGAAGAAAGGGAGCGATACTGTGAAATATAGAACATTGGGCAGTACTGGCTTGAACGTCTCGGTCATCGGGATCGGTACTTGGCAATTCGGCGGCGAGTGGGGGAAGGAATACAGTCAGGCCGAAGCCGACGCCATATTGGATAAAGGCAAGGAGCTTGGCATTAACCTGATTGATACGGCCGAATGCTATGGCGACCATTTGTCTGAATCGTTGATTGGCGACTATATAAGCCGGCGAAACCGTGAAGAATGGGTAATTGCTACAAAATTCGGACATCAATTTCACGAGCGCTTCACCCGCACGGACAAGTTCGATGCAAGGAGCGTCGTCGCTCAACTGGACGCGTCGTTAAAGGCGCTGCAGACCGACTACATCGACCTATACCAATTCCATTCCGGTCCCGACGACGTGTTCGACAACGACGAGTTGTGGGAGACGTTAAATAAGCAGGTGGAAGCGGGCAAAATCCGTTATTTAGGTACTTCCATCGGAAGCAACGATAATTTGCATCAAACAGACGCTTCGACCAAAGTAGGGTCCAAGGCGATTCAAGTCGTATATAACCGGCTTGACCGGAAGCCGGAGGAGCGGGTATTCCCGTCCTGCGAGCGTCAAAATTTGGGCGTGCTGGCGAGGGTGCCGCTCGCGAGCGGTTATTTGAGCGGCAAATATAAACCGGGCGCCGTCTTTGGAAGCACGGATGTGCGCCATCGTCACGATGCGGAGGATACGAGGCGCAAGCTTGCGGAAGTGGAGCAGATTGCCCGTGAGGAGGTGCCGGAGGGAACGGATATGGCAAGCTGGGCGCTGGCCTGGTGCTTGCGGCATCCGGCCGTAACCGCTGTCATTCCCGGCTGTAAGGACCCGGCCCAAGTGGAGGCTAACGCCCGCGCGGCGGACTTGGCCGATCCGCATCGGCAGGACGTCTGACCCGTGTGGGGCGAGAGAGTATATGGAAGGCCGCCGGGGATGATCCCCGGCGGCTTTTTCGTTTGCTGGGCTTGGTTACTCGTAGAATAGGAACTCAAAAGCGATCTTTTTTTCAACAAGCGTGAACCAAACGGGCTTATGCATGATCTAATTGGCATCGATCGTCAGAGAAGAGGTGAAGGATTGGCGGAGCATAGTCAGAACAACGAGGATGACGTTAGGGCAGCGCAACGGGGGCGCCATGCCGCTTTTGTGCGGCTGATCAAAACCGAGGAGCAGGCAATGTACCGGATCGCCAAAGCTTATTTGAAATCTGATGCCGAATGTGCCGACGCGATGCAGGAGACGGTGCTCAAGGCATATAAGACGATCAGGTCGCTGCGAGAGCCTGCCTATTTCCGCACGTGGCTGCTTCGTATTCTGATTAACGAGTGCAAGCGGATTTTACAGTACAAAAGCAAAGTTGTGACGATGGAGACTGAGGCTATCGATGCTGCGTCGGAGAGTAAAAGCAAAGAAACCGAGGCCATGGATCTTGGCGAGGCGCTGCAGTCGTTGGACGAAGAGTTGAGGGTGGTCGTTTCGTTGTACTATCTGGACGATAGACCGCTCAAGGAAGTGGCGGGCCTATTGGAATTGCCGGAAGGCACCGTAAAATCGCGATTGTACAGGGCGCGGGAGAAGCTTGCCCGTTTTTTGCGCCCGGAAAGGAGCGTAACAACGAATGCAACGAATGAATGAACGGCTTCTCGACGACGATCAATTGAAGCTTATGCTTAAGCTTGAGCAAGCGGATCAACCGATTCCTCCACTTGTTGCTTCCCGGATTGACGAAACCTTGCAGATGCTCGCTTCCGCAGGCAAGAGGAAGCGGCGGCGACGGCTGGGTTTTGCGGGGGCTGCGGCAGTCCTAATTTTTGTTGTTTTGGCGGCTGGCTCTTTGTTGTCGGCCGGAATGGCGGAGGCTTTATCCAGAGCGCCGTTTATCGGCTCCGTTTTCGAGGCAATCGGCGATACCGGGATCCGTTCCACTGCGCAGCGGGGGATGGTCGCAGCCCTAAACGAGCCGTCGTCGGATCAGCAAATCACGATGACTGTAACCGAGGTGTTTTATGACGGATTCCGATTATCAATTGGTTATGTGATAGAGGGGGCTAACGAGTATCGCCCAGAAAACGGGGAGCTGTTAATCAATGGAAAGACGGTCGACGACTTAAGCGGAAGTGAAACGATTATGGAGACGGACACGCCAAACCGCTATGTCGGAATCATAAACTACGATGTGCGGGAGCAACTGCCGGACAAGTTCCGGGTTGCGCTTACTTTTCGCGGCATGGAGGACTGGACCAATTTACCGAAAGAGGATGAGGTCGAGTACAAGACAATGAATAAAGTGACGGGAGAGTGGAAATTTTCTTTTCCGGTACGCAAGCTTCAGGAAGGGATCACGGTCAAACGATTTGATCCGCCTGCTCAATTCCAGCAGGGATATTCAAAGATCGTAATTCACGAGATTATGTTCACGCCAGCTGCTACCCACATCCGTATGGATGCTTACGGATCTGCGGTCTCGAATTTCAAGCTGTTTGACGATCGAGGAATGGAAGTAGAGCCGCTCGGCATGAGCCGCTCCAGCCAGAGTGACAATGAAAAGGTGGAACATTGGCTGAGCTTCGCTCCTTTAAAAACGATTCCAGCTTATGTGGAGTTGAAGCGATACAGTGTAGCCGATAGTCTGCATCGGGAAAATGCGGTTCGGGTTGGACTTGAGTCCGGCAGCCTTCCCATAATACTATCTCAAGGGGCTGCAGGCTCCATGACTATAACGGATGCCGAGTTTACCGAACAAAACGTTACATTGCGCTACGAAATAAAGGGCAATAATCCATACGCGCAGGCGTGGGTGCTTATGCTTACGGACGCAGAAGGCCGTCACCTCCGGGTCAGAGAAGAAGCGGCAGTGGACCGGGACGCGGAAGAAGGCGTCTATGCATTCCGCAAGAGCTTTTTCACGGAGATGCATGAATTGCCCTTACAGCTTGTCACGATGGAGCTTCCGGCTGTAGTTATTTCTGAAAAGTCGATTATTCGCATTCCGATTCAATAAAGCAATGAGTGAGCGGACGCCGTCCTGAACGGCGTCCGCTTGCTCATTAGCGTAGTGTTTGCCGCCGCTTTGCTGATCATGGCACCTCCAACCCCAGACATTCATACTTTAATGATAAATGTCTTGGAGGAGAGCTGATATTGAATACTGTTACAGCTGGCCTGAGAGAAGCCGTTCCTTTCGCTAAGCTGCCTTTGCTATTCGCGAGAAATATAGGCCAATTCAATGAGGAATCGAAGCTGCTGGCACAAGCTTCAGGCTTTCGCTGCGCGTTTGAAGCAGAACGTTTTTTGCTGACATTCTATACACTCGGGCAAGAGGGGGACGAGGCGCTAAGCTCCAAGGGCGTTGTGCTGGCATGGACCTTCTTGGACGCTTGCCGCGAGGTGAAGCTGGAAGGGATAGGGCTGGAAGCGGGCAAGGCCCATTACTTCAAAGGCAATGACCCGGCGCACCACCGGGTGAACGCGGATCTATACCGCGCAGCAGCCTACCGCGGACTGTGGCCAGGTATCGATGTCGTCGTACAAGGAGCGGAAGGGAAGCTGAAGTTTGATTGGTTTGTAAAACCGGGAGCGAAGGCGGAGGATATCAAGCTGCTGTGCGAAGGCGCGGATGCGGTATCGATTGATGAAGAGGGCCAGTTGCGCTTTACAACGCCGTTCGGAGAGCTGATTGACCAGAAGCCTATCGCCTATCAGGAAATAGACGGCAAGAGAACGTACGTCGCTTGCCGATATCAGCTAGAAAACCATTCAAACGGCGGAGTCTGCATCGGGTTTGATATAATCGATGATTACAATCGAGAACAGCCCCTCATTATTGATCCCGTCATCGAATATTCGACATATCTAGGCGGAAGCAGCACGGAGAACGGGCTTGCCATTGCGGTGGACGACTTCGGTCAAGCCTATGTTACCGGCAGCACGATATCCGCCAATTTTCCCGTGACGCCGGGGGCGTTTCAAACGGCTTTGAAGGGCGCGGAGGACTTTTTCGTGACGAAGCTGGACCCGACTGGTACCGCTCTGGTCTACTCCACTTATATTGGGGGCAGCGCTCGAGACATCGGAAGGAGCATAGCCATCGACCAAGCCGGCCATGCGTATGTAACTGGGTCTTGTTTCTCGAACGATTATCCAACAACGCCAGGCGCCTTCCAGCCGGCCGTAGCTTCGGCAAGAGCGCATGCCGTTATTACGAAGCTAAGCCCTGACGGCAGATCGCTCGTCTATTCCACGTATTTAGGCGGTACCGGCGGAGACGGCGCTTTTGGGATTGCCGTCGATTTTTCAGGGAATGCCTATGTGGCCGGACAGACGGATTCCCCTGATTTTCCGGTTACAGCCGGAGCGATTCAGACGACGAATCCGACGGAAGTACCTATTGCCTTTGTAACGAAGCTGAACGCGGCCGGCTCGGGCCTTGTTTATTCTACTTATTTGGGCGGCTCTGGAGGGACAACCGACGCAACCTGCATCGCCATCGACAACAGCGGCAACGCTTATGTGTCGGGAGGTACCGTATCCCGCAATTTTCCGACGACGCCCGGCGCTTTTCAAACGACGCTTCAAGGCGATATCGACAGCTATGTTTCGAAGCTGAACCCGACCGGCACAGCGCTTGTCTACTCTACGATTTTAGGATCGAGCTTGAACGACACTGCGAATGCGATTGCCGTCGACGACGCAGGCAACGCCTACGTGACCGGCCAGACGACGTCGCCCGACTTTCCGACGACGCCGGGCTCGTTCGTGACGCCCCTAGGCATTCGGCGCGTCTATGTTACCAAATTCAATCCCGACGGAACCGGCCTGATCTACTCGGCGCTTATCGGCGGCGACGCCTCTAACACGCCTTTTGCGATGGCGCTTACTCCATTTCGTCAAGTAGTCGTAACGGGACAAACGACTTCGACGGACTACCCTGTAACGCCTGATGCATTCCAGCCCTTCTTGAACGGCGCGGCAGATGCCTTCGTTACGATGCTCGATCCGTTTGGGTCTTTTCTCGAGTACTCCACTTATCTGGGAGGGAGCTCGACCGACAGCGGCAATGGGGTAGCCGTCGATCATTCGGAGGCCATTTATGTAACGGGCCAAACCTTTTCGTTCGATTACCCGACGACGCCCGGCGCCTTTCAGCCGTCCCGTAACGGCATTGATGCCTTTGTAACGAAATTCGGGAACAAGGCGACGCTTGAATTAATTAAATTTTCCGATCGTTTCGAAGTGCGGCCGGGGGAGCACGTCACTTTCTTCATCGAACTGAGAAACGAGAGCGTTGCACTGACAAATGTAGTGATTGATGATCCTTTCTTAGGTTTCTTTACTGTTTTACCGGTACTACATCCGTTCGAAACGCATATTATTGCGCTTGGCTTTTTCGTGCCGGAGCAGCATCCGCCAGGCATCATTGTCAATGAGGTCTTTGTAAAGGCTGACCAACTGCAGGAGCTGCTTATCGCGAGGGCTGATTTGCTGATTACCGAATCTCCGGTTCTTTCCGCATTAAAGAAAGTCAGTCCGGCTGCGGCTGCGCCGGGCGAAACTGTTATTTTCACAATCACGCTCAACAATTTGGGAAATGTGGATCTGTTTAATGTTCGCATAGTCGACTCGCTGCTCGGGCTAGATCAAGTCGTGGAAGTGCTTCGTACGGGAACCAGCTTTGAAATCGATTGGCCATTTGTCATTCCGGAGGGGCAGCCGGTCGGCTTGACCATTGCTAACGTAGCGACAATTACAGGGGATAATTTGCCGACGCCGGAGCGGGTTGGGACAGTGGTTGAGGTGCTTCCGGCGCCAAGGATCGAGCTGGTGAAATCGGCTGACCGAATATCGGTTTTCCCTGGCGAAACGATTCAATTCACACTAATGGTTACAAATACGGGCAATACGGCATTGACCAACGTTCGCATCGCTGACGATACAATCGGTGAGCAGTTTCTAATCCCAAGTCTAGCAGTAGGCGAGACCGAGACGTTTACCGTTCCGTTCCATGTTCCGCTGGAGACGCCGCCGCAGACGTATACCAACACGGCGGTTGCGACTAGCGATCAGGCGCCAAACGCCTCT
The DNA here is from genome assembly GCF_042885235.1 of Paenibacillus sp. NPDC058071. Classification (NCBI taxonomy): domain Bacteria; kingdom Bacillati; phylum Bacillota; class Bacilli; order Caryophanales; family Paenibacillaceae; genus Paenibacillus; species Paenibacillus sp. NPDC058071. The sequence goes on along the minus strand of NZ_JBHVSK010000003.1, from coordinate 249,633 downwards.
GCCAGCTTCGATGTGGCTGTGCTGGCGGAGCCTCGCATCGGGGTGCGCAAGCTGCCTTCCGTTCAGTCGGCGATGCCGGGCCAGACGATTCAATATACGATCGTCATCGACAATATTGGCAACGTTCCGCTGACCGCCGTTCGCTTGGACGATTCGCTGTTAGGCTTTTCTCAAACGCTGCCGAGCTTGTTAGTTGGCGAGAGACAAGAGTTCGTCGTACCGTATGTCATCCCGCTTAGCGCACAGGCCGGGTCGGAAATTATTAACGAGCTGACGGTGCAAACGGCGGAAACGGGGCAGCAGCAGGTTAGAGCCACCGTGACGGTCACCGCTGTTGGACTTCTGTTGACGAAGACGGCGGATCGGGCGACGGCCGCTCCCGGCGATACTATAACGTATACGTTAAGCGTTACGAGTCTTTTATCCGAAGCGCAAACGAATGTCGTACTGAACGACCCGTTGCTTGGATTAAGCGAAACGATTGCGTTGCTGCCGCCTGGCGCAACAATCACTAGAAGCGGAACCGCTGTAGTGCCTGCGGGCGCCGCCAACGGAAGCGTCATAGTCAATCAGTTCACGGTGTCATCGGATCAGACGCCGTTGCAATCGGCGACGGCGGCAGTTGTCGTTATTGTGACTCCCGGAGGGGAGACGACGCTTTCGGTTAGCAAGCTTCCGGACCGCGATGTGGCAGCGCCGGGCGAATCGGTTCGCTATACGGTGGAGATTACCAATACGGGGGGGAATCCGGCGACCAACGTCACTATAGCCGATTCCTTAACGGGAACTACGGCCATTGTGCCGGTGATTGCGCCCGGCGAGACGGTTATCGTCGAATTCGACTTTCCGGTGCCTGTGACGGCGCTTCAAGGAACCGTGTTTGCCAATCGCGTGACGGTCAATTGGCCGGAGAATCCGACAACGACGCCGGAAACGAGCGAGGCGCAGTTTGTGACCGCTTTGCCGTCTACGCTGCTTGAACTGACCGTTGAGGCAACCCCGGGAACGGCTGCGCCGGGCGCCGTCGTTCTGAAGACGATTCGCATTACGAACGTATCGGATCGGACGCAGACAGATGTGTCAAACCGGACATTAACGAATGTCCATGTCATCGACACCCTGCTGCAGTTCAGTACGATTATCGCGTCGCTCGGGCCGGGGGAATCACGCTCCTTTACACTTCCGTTCACGATCCCGGCGGATTCGATAGGGGGACAGATTTTCCGCAACGATGTGATCGTCTTCTCCGATCAATCGCCTCTGCAGCAGGCGTCTGTCGATATTGTAACGGAATCGCTGCCGAACGCTGCGCTGACGGAAACGGTCGATCGTCCGGTCGGGCATCCGGGAGATATCGTTCATTTCACGATTACGTTAAAAAATACAGGTAATTTAGCGCTTTTGAACGGCGTGCTGACCGCTCCGCTGTTGAATCTGATCGTGCGTATCGAAGTGTTCGATATCGGCGCTGTAGAAATCATCCGCGTACCGTTCAAGCTGCCGGAGGTCGAGGAGGATACAGTCATCGTCAGTCCGGTTACATTCGTCTCGGATAACGGACCGCCGAGATCGGCAACCGCCTCTGTCCGGGTAGTGACGGAGGAAGAGGAGTAATCGGCGTGGACCGGGGGGGCTGCGAAGTGCACCTAGAGTTTGGGGCGGTTGAGGTTAAGTAAAGAAGTGGCGTAAGAGTAGGGAAGTGTGACCGAGCACCGCGTGCCGCGATGGCATTACGCGCCGGAGCGGCGTTTTGATTGCTTTTTGAAACGAAACTGATTAACGCAAGAGAAGCCGCCCGGGCTGTAGCTCGGATGGCTTCTTTTTCATACCCTCGAATACGTCGAATCAGCCACTGTAATGACGATTCTCGAAAAGCTGCGTTTTTAGAATAAACGATACCATCCGAAGTAGGGTTTCAGGAATGAGCTTTTGTCTAAAAGCTCCTGATAATACTGTCATTGAATCGAATCAAAAAAATCGATGGGAAGAACCCTGTGTCCCGCAGAGTTCACTCTCACTGGAAGTCATGCACTGATGTCGGCATTAAGCTCCGGTTTTCAATTTATATGAAATTTCATATATAATTTGCGGATTTTGAGCAAAAGCTTCGATTATATATGATTTTTCAACTATAATCGTCCAAAATCCCGATTTTTGAAAAATTATATATGATATTTCGTACATATTTCTCATGTCGCCCCTAAGGCTGCTGCTCCTTCGGCAGTTGGAGGACTTTGCTAGGTCTTTCGGACAACAGGCAACCTGAGGTGACCAGAGCGATTCTGGAGAAACGATAGTAGTCTCCTTTAAAACCCGTTTCCTACCGCAAACTTCGGTCCAAAGAAAGGAATCGGGCTGTATCAGCGATCGGAAGCCCCCTCTGTCCCGCAGCATTTCCCCTCCTTGGCGTTCAAGCGCTGATTAGGTTTTGAGCCATTAAAACAAAAAAAGTGGTGCAAGGACAATGCTTATCTCCTTGCACCACTTTTTATTTCTCCATGCGTACTCTCACAAAAACTTCCGCGTCGTTTTCTTCCCGTCGCAGCTGAACACAATCTTTTTATCCTCGACGATGGTTTCGAGATGGACGTTTTTGCCCCACAGCTGAACGACATAAGGGAGGGTGCGTTCCACATACTTGAGATCGAGCTCGGTACCCTCGTAGTTATGCTTCAAGTAGAGCTCTCCGATCCGGTTGAAGTCGCCGTCTATGACGACGATGCTCGGAAAGCCGCCGTTCACTTTGGAATAGACAAGCTGGTCGCGAATATGCTCCCAGGACTTGTCGGTAATTTTCCATTCGGGACCCTTCTTCTCGAAAATATACAGATCGAGCTCGTTGACGAGATCCTTCGTTAAGTAATTGCGCAGGAAGCTGATATCGGAGTCGAATTCGCGCACCTCGAACATTTTTTCACGGCCCTTGCCCGGCGTACGTCCGAACCGCTCACGTTCTTCTTTCGTCGGGTTATCCCAGCGCTTCTCGATATCTTCAAATATTTTCAGCCCGAGATAATAAGGGTTCAAGCTGTGGCGGGATGGAACCACGACGGAAGAATTCAGCTTGGCGAACTCGATCGTTTCGTCGCTCGTCAGCGGCATTTCGCGGATGATGCGCTGGTGCCAGTAGGAAGCCCAGCCTTCATTCATAATCTTGGTCTCGATCTGCGGCCAGAAATAAAGCATCTCGTCGCGCAGCATGGACATAATATCGCGCTGCCAGTCTTCGAGCAGCGGCGAATATTCCTCGATGAACCAGACAAGGTCCTTTTCCGGCTCTGGAGGAAAATGCTTGACCGCTGCAGCCTTCGCGCCCGCTTGCTCAGCCTCTGCGCTCTCCTCGCTCTCAAGGGACCATAGATCTTCGTAATCAGAGGAGGCAGACGATTTGCTCAAGCGATTTTTTTCTTTTGTCAGCAGTTCAATGTAGCGCTGCTTATCAAGCTGATAGGGCTTGATGATCGACGGATCAACATGCTCTTGAATGGCGAGCACCGCGTCGATAAATTTCTCAACCGCTTCCGAGCCGTGGTCCATCTCGTAACGGTGAATGCGGTCAGCCGTAGCCGACATGCTTTCGACCATATTACGGTTAGTGGCGCTAAACCGCGCGTTATTTTTGAAAAAATCGCAATGAGCAAGCACGTGCGCAACGATCAACTTGTTCTGGATAAGCGAGTTGCCTTCAAGCAGGAAAGCGTAGCACGGATTAGAATTGATGACGAGCTCGTAAATTTTGCTGAGACCGAAATCATACTGCATCTTCATTTTATTAAAAGTTTTTCCAAAACTCCAATGACTGAACCGAGTAGGCATGCCGTACGCCCCGAACGTGTAAATAATATCGGCCGGGCAAATCTCGTAGCGCATCGGGTAGAAGTCAAGTCCGAAACCGGATGCGATTTCCGTTATTTCATCGATTGACCGCTCTAACGCGCGGATTTCATCCTGGTTCATCCGCTATCCCTCCGTACTGATTAATACCGTTCATACCATATGTATGCTTGATTGGCCAAGGGTATGACGGCGGCTTATAGAGGAGGAAAAAAAAGTAAAAATGAAACTTGTATACATATGATAAAATATGGAAATGAATCGCTTTCTGTTGTATGATGATTAGACAAGAAATTGATCATAAACTGAAATTTCGCTATTTATCGACATCATACGAAGGTGAAGTTTCTGTTTGCAAAGGATGTTGTTAACTATTTACGAAATAGTGGCTTCTATTATTCAAGGGCTGCTTTATAATTTGACTGCCAGTCTGTTATTCGTTATAACGCCGAGATTTACTTATCGCCGTCATCGCCGTAAGCAATTGTTCGTCGTTTTACTGGCTCTGTTTTCCGCCCTTTATCTTGTCTTCGGTAAGCCTGATCCGTTCGTTTATGCCCTTCATTTAACCCCCTTATCGATGACGCTTGCGGTACTGTACGAGGGACTTTTTCCATCAGTGGCTAGTTGGATCGTATTCAGTATCGCAGGGTTAATTGTCGGTAATGATCCTTATACGGTATTAATTCCGAATACGTTCGTTTTGTTGGCCGGCCTTGTGATCCATTATCGGATAAAGGGAGGTTCCCATATTCGAATGATGCTTTTGTTTCTGTTGCTTGTTGCCAGCAATCTGACGGTGACAGTAGCGACGATGCTTGCACAAGGAAAAACATTAGATTATGTGGAGCTGACTGTTGTCTGCGCAGCAACGCTGCTGTCGGCCGTACTCGTCAATTATGTTTTCTTTCAGGTGAAAAATCAGGAGCGTGTTCAACAGGAGCTGATTTTATCCGAACGGTATCAGATGATCGGCCAACTGACCGCTTCCATTTCACATGAAATCCGCAACCCGCTAACGACAACAAAAGGATTTCTTCAACTGATGGGCAAAAAAGGGGTCGATCTCGACACGATGGAGCGTTATCGTCAGCATGCGCTCGAAGGAATCGAACACGCGAACACGGTCATCAGCGATTATTTGAACTTCTCCAAACCGACATCGGAAGAACAGCGAAAGCTGGAGGTTAAAGAAGAAATCAATAGCGTCATTCCTTGGTTACAGCCCTTGTCCATGCTGTCGAATATCGCTATTCAAATTCATCATCTGACGAAGGAAAAGATGTTTATTTATGGCGAGACGAAGAAGTTTCAGCAAATTATGCTGAATGTCATGAAGAATGCGATCGAGTCGATGCCGGACGGCGGCACGCTTACGGTGCAGACGCAGCTGAACAATGGTACGGTACAAATTTTTATTCGAGACACCGGCACGGGAATGAGCCATTCGCATGTAAAACGTCTAGGCAAGCCGTATTTCACAACGAAGTCGAACGGTACGGGGCTTGGACTTATGGTTGTTATGAGCCTGGTTCAATCGATGAACGGAAAAATGATGTTTCGCAGCAAATTGAATCAAGGTACGATCTGTGAGCTGCATTTCGAACAAGCAAGCGAATTAAAAAACCTTTGAAGAAGGGCAGGCGTTACGGGCAACCGGCATGTATCCGGCTGCCGCTGTGACGACCACAGCCCTATTCGTCTTCAAAGGTTTTTTTGTATCGGCGTTTGGAGTCGTACATGGATTGGTCGGCATTTACAATCAGCTGCCTCAGGTCGGTTTGCCTGTCGTCCTTGCGGCTGAAGCCAATGCTTGCGGAAATCGGAATAGTGAGATCGCCAATGAGAAAGGGCTGCTGGAACGCTTTCTCGATGTTGGCGCGCACGGTTTGGATAGCAGACTCGTTGGCCCTATCGCCGAAACAGATTAGAAACTCGTCGCCGCCGTATCGGATGATGCGGTCGTTACTGCCGGCTTGGCTTTTCAAGCGAGCAGAAATTTGCTCAAGCAGCCGGTCGCCGGCCTCATGGCCAAAGCGGTCGTTAACGGCTTTAAAATCATTTAAATCGATAAAGAGGACGGCTGGCGGAACTTCATCATGCTCAAGCAGGTTGTCCAAATAACGCCGGTTGTACAAAGCAGTGAGGCTGTCCGTCACCGCTTCGTTCTCCAGCTCCATCTCATAACCGAGCATAGCCGCCATCGACTCGAGCAGGGTAAGCTCGTCCGGCTGAAGCTCGAAACTTGGCTTTCCTCCCGCAATAATCACGCCGCATACGGAATCCGCTGCACAGAAAATGGGGACGGAAACGAAAGCGTCAGGAGCGTAGCTGCCCGTAATCTCGGCTAACGAAGCGCCGTTTCGAGCGGCCGGCTCCTGCCGGTTGAATGCTTTTACGACTCGGTTGTCGCTGAAGCCGTCGGTCGTTGCGATAACGATGGCGTCGGCATGCAGCTTTTGTTTCAAAATATTAATGATATGCTCGGCGGCTTGATCTAAGTTGGGAGGACGATTTCTCATGGTGTGTGTCAGCTCCTGGGCTTATCCGGGCAAGGAAAAAGTGCGCTGCGCCCGTTACTCTTCCCCCAAGTGTAGTCGAAACGGAGGAGGTACTCAAGATATGACGGGATGGAAAAAAGATGAATAGATGGATATACTATTTCCATATCGATGGATGAGGTGAACGTTTCGTATGCGGATTCGATTCGTGCAGGACAAGCGGGAAAAACGGCTTTTGGCGTCGAACATGCTCTTTCGTTATCGCTCGTTTCGGAAAAAAGGGGCGCTCTTGTTGACATTGTCAGCGGCGGCGCTTGTCATGAGCTGTTCCCGGCCGCTGCCTGCCGATCCGCAATCGCCTCTTACGGCTCCTACCCAAGCTCCGATCGTACAACCGACGCCTACGGAAGATCCGCTCGCCGGTCTGACGCTTGAGGATAAGATCGGGCAAATGATTATCGCCGGCGTTGACGGAGAAACGATTGATCCGGGCGCTGTTCGTATGATTGAAAAAGAGAAAATCGGCGGCATCATTTTGTTTGGCAGAAATATGGGCAGTCTTAAAGGAACAGTAGCCTTGGTGAATGCTTTAAAACAAGCGAATGCGGGGCATCCTGCGCCGTTGCTCATCGGCGTCGATCAGGAAGGCGGAAAAGTGAACCGGATGCCGAAGTCGTTCACCGCGATTCCTTCCAATAAGACGGTAGGCAAGACGAATGATGCCGAAGCGGCTGCCGAAATGGGCAGACTGCTGGCCGAGCAAGTCAAACTAACGGGCATGAATATGAATTTTGCTCCCGTACTCGACATAAACAGCAATCCCCGCAATCCGATTATAGGCAGCCGATCGTTCGGCAGCACGGCCGAGATGGTCGCCCGCCTTGGCATTGCCGAGATGGAAGGCATTCGGGAGAGCGGTATTATTCCGGTAGTAAAGCATTTTCCGGGGCACGGCGATACTGCCGTCGATTCGCATCTGGAATTGCCGATTGTCCGCAAATCGAAAGCAGAGCTGGAGAAATTGGAATGGCTGCCTTTCGAAGCGGCTATTGAACAGCAAGCGGATGCGGTTATGGTCGCGCATATTTTATATCCACAGCTGGATGCGGATAAACCGGCTTCTCTGTCCACTCCCATTATCGGCGGGCTCCTAAGAGGTACAATGCATTATGACGGGGTTGTTATGACCGACGATTTAACGATGGGCGCCATTACTAAAAACTATGGCATCGCTGAGGCGGCGGTAGCGTCCGTTCAGGCAGGAAGCGATATCGTTATGATTGCTCACGGATATGATAATGCTTTACAGGTTCGAGACGCGTTGTTACGCGAGGTGAAGTCGGGAAAGCTGTCCAGCGATCGAATCGATGAAAGCGTTAGGCGTATTTTGGCATTGAAGCAGCGCTATCGACTTCGCGATGAAGAAACGGCTGTGCCGGATTTAACCGAACTGAATGCGCGAGTAAAAGCGTGGATCGGGCAGGTGACGGCGGCCCCTTAGCTGGGGTCGCCGTTATTACGACGTCACCAATTATTCACATTTGATCGAGAAAATAGCGAAATACGCATCAGACCGCTTGCAAGAAGCTAGCCCGATGAGTAAGATAATAAATATCAAATGATTGTGATTTAAATCACAAAGTTGACAAAGAGCAAAAGATCAACAGGATGGAGAGAGCCTGCGTATCGTAAAGGATGGCACAGGAAGTAGATAAGATCTTTTTTTACACAACATTGTGATTCTTTTCACAACTTAAAATGAGGAGGCTATCATCATGACTTTAAAAATTGCAGTAATTGGATGCACCCATGCAGGAACGGCCGCGGTAAAAACAATCGCCGAGCAACATCCGCAAGCGAAAGTGACTGTCTACGAACGCAATGACAACATCTCGTTCTTATCGTGCGGTATTGCACTGCATGTCGGCGGGGTCGTAAAAAACGCAGAAGAGCTGTTTTACAGCAATCCGGAGCAGCTGGCTGGCATGGGCATTCATACGCGAATGCGTCATGATGTGCTGGAAGTCAATACAAAGGCGAAAACGCTGAAGGCCCGCAATCTGGAAACCGGAGAACTGGTGGAGGATGACTTTGACAAGCTTGTGGTAACGACGGGTTCGTGGCCGATTGTGCCTCAGATGGAAGGAATTGAGCTCGATAATATTCAGCTTTGCAAAAACTACGGGCATGCGAAGGAGATCATCGAGCGGGCGACGGACGCGCAGCATATAACGGTCGTCGGCGCCGGTTATATTGGAATCGAGCTGGTTGAAGCTTTCCGGGATCAAGGGAAGCAGGTTACTCTGATTGATAATATGAACAGCGTGATGGCGAAATACTTGGATCGGGAATTTACCGACTTGGCGGAAACGGAACTGTTGCGGAAAGGCGTAAGACTGGCGCTTGGAAGAACAGTTACCGGCTTTGGGGGCGAGAATGGAAAAGTTCGCGAGGTTCGGACAACGAAAGGCAACTTGACTACAGATATGGTTGTGCTGTGCATCGGCTTCCGGCCGGGAACGGATTTATTTAAAGGACAGCTCGAGATGCTTCCAGGTGGCGCATTAGTCGTTGACGAATACATGCGCACAAGCCATCCTGATGTGCTTGCGGCAGGGGACAGCTGCGCAGTGCGGTACAACCCGACAGGTAAGGATGCTTATATTCCGCTAGCAACGAATGCTGTGCGTATGGGAACGCTGGTCGGATTGAACTTATTGGAGCCAATTGTTCCCTATACGGGTACGCAGGGCACTTCGGCGATCAAGCTGTTTGATTGGAACATCGCATCGACCGGCATGACAGAGGCGGCGGCGCTTGCTGCGGGAATGAATGTGAAAACTATCACAATCAATGAGCAAAATAGACCTGAATTTATGCCGACGTACGAAAATGTCATGGTGAAGCTTGTATTTGAAACGAATGGCAGAATCGTCGGCGCGCAGGTGATGTCGAAAGCGGATATGACGCAAGCCGCCAATACGTTGTCGGTGTGCATTCATAATCGAATGACGGTGAAGGAGCTTGCTTTTGTCGATTTCTTCTTCCAACCGCACTACAACAAGCCTTGGAATGTGCTGAATACGGCAGGACTGGCAGCAATGGCTGCTTTGGAGAAGGCACGGAAGGCAACAAAGCCGGATGTCGCTTAAAGAATACAAACGGGGAACTGGAGAGAGTCGGCGTTGTCGATTAGATGATTTCGGTCCTGAGCCGTAATTGAAAAACAAACAAAAAATGGCGGTGCGGGATGATTTCCCTGCACCGCCATTTCCAGGAGCTGTCCAAATTCGTTTCGAGACAGCCCTGTTATAGAAGAAACGATTAGCCCTCGAGGAGCAGCGTTTCTGGATCTTCAAGCATTTCTTTTACTTTGACGAGGAAGCGAACCGCTTCGGCGCCGTCTACAATTCGGTGATCGTAAGTCAATGCGATGTACATCATCGGACGGTTCTCGGAACGTTCTGCGTCGATCGCAACCGGACGAAGCTGAATTTTGTGCATACCCAGAATGCCGACTTGCGGAGCGTTCAGAATTGGCGTCGAGAGCAGGGAACCGAAGGTGCCGCCGTTCGTGATCGTGAACGTGCCGCCTTGCAGCTCAGCGAGACCGAGCGTATTGTTGCGAGCCTTCCCTGCCAGATCGACGATTTGCTTCTCGATTTCAGCGAAGCTCAAACGGTCGGCGTCACGTACGACCGGCACGACCAAGCCTTCTTTCGCCGATACGGCGATACCGATATCGTAGTATTGCTTAGCGATAATATCGTCGCCGTCGATTTCTGCGTTCAGCAGCGGGAATTCTTTCAGCGCGCCGACAACAGCTTTTGTGAAGAAGGACATAAAGCCGAGACCGACGTCATGTTTTTTCACAAATGCATCTTTACGGCGTTTGCGCACATCCATAATGGCCGTCATATCAACTTCGTTGAAGGTCGTCAGCATCGCTGCCGTTCTTTGCGCTTCTACGAGACGGTTAGCGATCGTAGCGCGGCGACGGGACATTTTTTTGCGCTCGTAAGGCTTGTTCGATGTGAATGCCGGTTGCGCTGGCTTCGCAGCCGGCGCTGCCGCTGGAGCGGCAGCAGGCTGTTGGCCCGCCGAACGTACATCGTCTGAACTTACGCGGCTTAACGAGTTTTGTGCTTGCGAAAGATCGATGCCTTTTTCGCGAGCCAGTTTGCGAGCGGCAGGAGATGCGTTGATCTGTCCGCCTTTCGCGTCTGCTGCAGGAGCCGGAGTCGCCGCAGGTGCTGCTGGCGCTGGAGCGGCTGCCGCCGCTTTAGCTGGTTCCGCGGCAGGTGCGGCCGCAGGAGCTGGAGCCGCTGCGCCGCCTTCCGCGATGCTGCCGATGACTTCGCCGATTTGTACGGTATCGCCTTCGTTGCGAGTAATTTCTTGCAGTACGCCGTCTTGCTCAGCGCTAATTTCGATGTTGACTTTGTCGGTTTCAAGCTCCAGGAGCACGTCGCCTTGTTTTACGGCATCCCCTACTTTAACGACCCATTTAGAAATGGTGCCTTCCGTGATGGATTCGCCCATGGCTGGTACGATAATTTGTTGCACTTGCGACTACCTCCCCGAATTGTATGTCAGTGACGGACTATGCTTTAACGTTTGCATTAAAATATGTTGCTGCTCGAACGCATGGACTTGCTGGAAGCCGCTTGCCGTACTTGCGCGTTCTGGACGGCCAATGTAGCTTACGCTGACGCCGCTTGGCGCGATTTTGCGAATACGCGGTTCCATGAAGCTCCAAGAGCCCATGTTTTGCGGTTCTTCCTGAACCCAGACGATTTCCTGCAAGTTCGGGAAGCGGGCGATGATGGCTGCGATTTCTTTGTCCGGGAACGGATAAAGCTGTTCGACGCGGACGACATGCAGCCAATCTTTATCCTCGCTCTCGTCCTTCTCGATTGCTTCCTCGATATCGATGGCCACTTTGCCAGTTGCGAGTACGAGACGCTCGACACGATCCGGACGCGCACCAAGACCCGGCTGCTCCAATACGGTTTGGAACGAGCCTTCGGCGAAATCAGAAGCCTTCGATGCGACGCGCGGGTTACGGATCAGGCTCTTAGGCGCCATAACGATCAGCGGACGAGCTTCTTCCGTTTCCGTAATCGACGCTTGACGGCGCAGCAAGTGATAATACTGAGCGGCGCTGGACAAGTTCGCGACGGTCCAATTTTCTTCGCCGGACAGCTGCAGGAAGCGCTCCAGACGTCCGCTGGAATGCTCGGGCCCCTGGCCTTCGTAGCCATGTGGGAGCAGCATGACCAGACTCGATTTTTGATGCCATTTCGAACGGCCGGCAGCGATGAACTGGTCGATCAGTACTTGCGCGACGTTCACGAAGTCGCCGAATTGCGCTTCCCAGATGACAAGTGTCTCTGGCGAGTAAACGTTATAGCCGTATTCGAATCCAAGAACAGCTGCTTCGGACAGCGGGCTGTTGTGAATGGCGAACGAAGCTTTCACTTGCGGAATCTGGTGCAGCGGGCTGAACGTCTCACCGGTCTGCGCATCGTGAAGCACAAGGTTGCGATGAGCGAACGTTGCACGCTCGGCATCCTGGCCGGTAATGCGGATCGGTTTGCCTTCTGCCAGAATCGTAGCGAAAGCGAGCGTCTCGGCATGCGCCCAGTCGATTTTCTCGCCTTCCTCGAAAGCGGTAGCGCGGCGTTCCAAAATGCGCTTAAGCTTCGGATATACGGAGAAGGTTTCCGGCCAGCGCAGCAATTCGGTATTGATCTCGCGAAGCTGTTCGAGCGACACCGGCTGAATCGCAATGCCGGCAGGCTGCTCGGCCGAAGGCTCCTTCGTTTGATGAACCGGCTCTTGGCCGTTGTTTTGCTTCATTTCCTCGTAAGCGGCTTTCAGCTTTTCGACGACCTCTTGTTTAATCGCTTCGGCTTCCGCTTCGACGATCGTGCCTGCAGCTACCAATTTATCGGTATAAATGCGGCTTACCGTAGGGTGAGCTTTCACTTTTTTATAGATAAGCGGTTGAGTCGTTTCTGGATCGTCCGTCTCGTTGTGGCCGTATTTGCGGTAGCCGATCAAGTCGATCAGGAAGTCCTTCTTGAACACCGTCCGATATTCGCTTGCCATACGGGCAACGGCGATAACGGCTGCTGGATCGTCAGCGTTCACATGAACGATCGGGATTTCATAGCCCTTCGCCACATCGCTCGCGTAATGCGTCGAACGGGAATCGTGGCTTTCTGTTGTGAAGCCGATCCGGTTGTTAGCGATAATGTGAAGCGTGCCTCCGTGCTTATAGCCGTTCAACTGAGCCAGATTGAGCGTTTCCGCTACAATGCCCTCGCCAGGGAACGCCGCATCGCCATGAATAACGATTGTGGCTGCCGCATCAAGGTTTTGCACCGGATATCCAGGCTTGCTGCGATCGTCTTGCGCCGCGCGGGTGAAGCCCTCAACAACTGGATTGACGTATTCCAAGTGGCTCGGGTTGTTCGCAAGCGTAATGCGTGTCTCAACCGTTTCGCCCGTTTTGAACGAGCGGTTGGCGCCCAAGTGGTATTTCACGTCGCCGGTCCATCCGTAATTGATGCCGATAGAGCCTTCGGACGGAATGAGACGCTTGTTCGGCGAATGATGGAACTCGGAGAAAATTTTGCTGTACGGCTTGTTCAGTACATGCGCCAAAATGTTCAGGCGACCGCGGTGAGCCATGCCGAGCAAAATATTCGAAGCGCCGTCGTTTGCCAGATCTTGAACGATTTCGTCTACCAGCGCGACGAGCACGTCGTTGCCCTCGACGGAGAAGCGTTTCGCGCCGACAAACGTGCGCTGAAGGAAGTCTTCGAACTGCTCGGCTTCGAACAGTCGTTTCAACAGCTTCTTGCTCTCTTCCGGTTTAAGGGAAGTTTTCGGCAGTTCCTTCTCGGCTTTCTGTTTCAGCCACAAACGTTCTTCTTCGTTGTGAACGTGACTGAATTCAAAAGCGATAGAACCCGTATATGCTTTGCGAAGCTTCTCGATCGCTTCGTAACCGTTCTTTACGTCGGCAGGAGCTTTCGTCCAGACAAGCTCGGCCGGCAACGCCTCAAGGTCGGCTTGCGTCAAGCCGTAGGTAGCCGCGTCCAGCATCGTGGTGTTCGATTTCGGACCGATGTCGAGCGGATCGATATCGGCGGCCAGATGGCCGAATGCGCGGATGTTCCAAACGTATTTGCCTGCAGCAACCAGATTTTGCAGCACTTTAGCATCGACTTGCGCTGCTCCAGATGCGCTAATTACAGGGCCGGAAGGCTGCCCTGCGTATTGTGGAGGCTCGCCATGACGGGCGAACAGCTCGCGGTATTCAGGTACTACGGATTCAGGATTTTGTTTGTAAAGTTCATATTGCTCTTGTACATATCCAAGGTTGGGCCCGTAATAAGACGCCCAAGGGTCAAGCTTTTGCTCATTGCCAGCTGACATCGACAGATACCTCCGTCTTACGGATTTTGAAGTTCATGGACGGAAATTAGAACATTCATATACAACCATTATAGTATAAAAAGGCCTCATAACTTAAATAACGATTATGTATCAATATTATCTTGAAAATAGATTGATTACGCTATCATTCGCGCAGATTCCGTCTTTATTATGCCCTATTTCGCTAAAATTCAACAGACCTATTTCGACAAAAGGAAAAAAAGCAAGGCGATCCTTCATGGGGGAGGGCGAGTCTGCTCTTTTTTTATCTTTCGCTTAGGCCAATCCGACAATCTTCCGATATAAAATTACATCTGTTATATTCATTTACCATTTTTGAAGCAAATGGAATAGAAAAAAGAGGAAATTAATTATAAAATAGAGCCAATGTTAGTTTGGAGGCGTTTTAAGGTGTATTGTGACGATTCAATCAGGAAGGACCGTTTCACAAAGCCGATCAGAGGCGCGAAGCTGCCGGGGGAGGTGCCGCTTCGTCATTTCGGCGTATTCGAGCGCTCGCGGCTGCAGCTGTTTTTGCGCATTGCGATTCAGCTCGTTGAGCGGCTCGGCGACTGGCGTGCGGCCGCTGGCGTTCGCAGAGGCATTACGCTCGACTGCTTCGTTATTGATCCGGAATCGCTAAATATTCGTTTCGTAGATAAAAATTACGACGCCGTTCCGGCGGCCGAGAAATGGGCTTACACCGCGCCCGAACGGATGGCTAGAGCGAGCGCTCCCTCCGACGAACGCTCGGATTTGTATGCGATAGGGGTGCTGCTCTACGAGCTGCTCACGGGACGGCTTCCGCAGCCGGAAGACAGCCGCTTGCAAACAAGGAGACTCCCGTTCGAAGTGAGGTCAAACCGGTTGGACCGGCTTAACCCGACGATGCCTCCGTCTGTAACGCGTTTGGTAATGAGGCTTTTAGAGAAGGCGCCGGAGAACCGGTACGGAAGCGCTGATTTGCTTGTTCGCGAGTTGAGTCGCTGCTTGACGGAAGGAGAGCCGGCGGACGGCGGTTCTTTCTCTGTGCCGTCTGAGGCCAGAATAAGCCAAGGCGAACGGATTGAGATGCCCGATCGGCTAGTTGGCAGGGAGAAGGAAAGCCATGCGTTGCGGAGCGCGTACCTCAAGGCAGGCTTAGGCTCTACCGAGACCGTATTCATTACGGGAGAGCAGGGCGCCGGAAAGACGGCTTTGGCCGAGGACGCCTTGACACAAATGGCGAATGAGAATGCCTTCGTTGTCAGAGGGACATTCGACCGGTCGGAGCGAGAGTTGCCGTATTTACCGGTTATCGAAGCATTCCGGAGTGCGGCCGCGCGGCTGCTGAGCGGGCCGGAAAGCGAGCTGAAGCGATTTCGCACGGAACTGGCCGCTCTTCAAGGAGATGCGGTCCTTGCCGACTGGCTGCCGGAGCTGGATGTTTTTGCAGCCGGCGAAACCAAGGACGATCACTTCGATGTTGAATATCTCCGAGGAAGGTTTCGCGGGACGTTTCGCAAATTCGTTCAAGCGTTTGCGGATTCGAATCGTCCGCTTGTCTTGTTTTTCGATGATTGGCAGTGGGCGGACCCGGCATCGCGTTCTTTGCTGAAATGGATCGCCACCGATCCGGAAAGCAGTCATTTACTCCTGATCTTCGCTTACCGAGACATGGGAACGGATGCGCTAAGCGACGAATGTGATTTTGAGCCGTATTGGGCGATGGATGCGGAGGCTCGCATGCTAAAGCTTAGGCCTCTGTCTGCGACAGATATTGAAGAGCTGCTTATGGAGTCGCTTGAATGCGAGCAGGAACAATGCGAGGAGGCAGCGGTCATCCTGCACGAGAAGAGCGGCGGCAATCCGCTGACGCTGACGCTGCTGCTTGCGGATAATGGCGCCGATGGAGAACCATGGCTCATCTGGAACGAGACGGAGCTGGAGTGGAAGTGTCTTGCAGGTCCGCTTTCGCGGCTGCCGGTAGTTAGAAAGCTGCCGGTTTATTTGGAAAAGAGACTGAAGCAGTTGCCTGAGGAACTGATTGAGCTGCTGTTCGCCGCTTCCTGCCTGAGCAGCAGCTTCCGACCGAGAGAAGCCGCTGCGGTCGCGGGGTACACCGTTCCTAAGACGCAGGAGCTGATCATGCTCGCTGTACAGAGGGGATGGATCACGCCCGCAGGGAAAAGCGCCGAGGCGGAAGAAAGCTGCCGGTTTACTCACCCGTCGTTCCGTCAGGCCGTTTACGATTTGATGGATCAGGAGAGAAAACAGTTCACGCATTTCACTTTCGGCCGTGAAATGCTGCAGCGTATCGGACCGGACGAAACCGGTGAGCCGTTGCTTCGAGCGGCTGATCATTTGGCGAATAGCGCTGAGCTGATCAGCCGTGCGCAAGAGCGGACAGACTATTCGCGCATGTTTCTTAAGGCAGGAGACAAGGCGCTGCGAGCTTTCGCTTATGACGCCGCGCTCCGATTTTACAACCAAGCAATTGCTTGCTTGCCGGAAGGAGATCCGGGGATAGCGGATCGCTTCATATTCAGCTTAACGTTAAAACGTGCGCGCTGCGAATGGCTATGCGGTCATGAGCAGGAGGCTCGTTCGCAGCTTGAGGGGATGCTCCGTGAAGCGGTGCCTTGGAAGGATAGGGCTGCTGTTTACCGGGCTTTAATCGAACTTCTGCTCGGCAGCGGCAAGCCGTCCGAGGCGCTTAAGCGCGGTCTGGAAGCGCTGGATGAGGCCGGCGTGCGATTGCCGGAGAAGCCGAATCGAATAATGGCTGCCGTTGAGCTGAAGCGCGTCCGTAAAAAGCTGGCGGGACGGATCGAGACGCTGGCCGGACTGCCGCAAGCGGATGAAGAAACGGCCTCTGCAGTGGAGATCGTGTTGTCCATTCTTCCGTCCGCTTATAACGAGAACTGCCATTTGTTCTCGCTGCTTGCCGCTCATTCCGTCAGCCTGATTCTAAATCGCGGAACAACGCCGGCAGCGCCCGTCGTCATGGCCGTATTCGGCATGCAACTGGGACATGCCCTGGACGATTACGGAATGGCGTACCGGCTTGGACGATTAGCCGTCATTCTCGCCGATCGCGGCGGTTCCTCTCAGTCCCGAGGATTGGCCTACATTGTATTTGCGGGAACGATTTCCCCTTGGGTCAGACATTATCGCGAAGGGGACGGACATTTGAATGCGGCTTTCAATCTCATGCTGGATTCAGGACGCTATGAGCATGCGGGCAGGGCGATTGGGCTTAAGATGGATCATCTGTTCGCGCAAGGGAAGCTGACGGAGGTTGTCTCCGGAGGACGCTCCTTCTTGAATGCTGCAGAGCGGCTGGGAATTGAAACGGCATCCCGCAATACTGGGCTTTATCTGCAGTGGGCAAAGCGATTGCAGGATCCTCTGATGAACAGCGTTACAGCAGGCGGAGACTGGTTGAACGAGCCGTCTGCGGGGAACGCTGCCGATGCCGGTCAAACAGGGAGAATGCGCTTTCTATTCTATACGCTGAAAATGCAAATCTACTACTTTTTCGGCCATTATGCGGCGGCTGCGTCGTGCGCCAAGCAAGCGGAAGAGTATGCGGCTTACGCCTCTCATTCGCCATACTTGCCGCAGCATCATGCGTTTGCCGCGCTGTCGATCGCAGCCGCTTGGGATGAACTTTCATTTACGGAACGAAGGCAAATGAAGAAATATAGTCGCAAGCTGCTGCGGTGGGCCTTGAAAGGGCCCGACAACTTTCTACATTACGCGATGCTAGTGAAAGCGGAAGAGGCCCGTCTGGACGGAAGCTACGAGAAAGCGCTTGAGCTTTATAACGAAGCCGTACGTTTGTCACATGACCACGAATGCTTGCAGGCGGAAGGTTTGGCGTACGAGCTGGCCGCCAAGCTTTACGCCGGCAAGGGCAATGGACGTATTGCGGGCATGTATATGATACGAGCCGTCGAATGCTATGAACGATGGGGAGCTTTTGCGAAAACGGCCGATATGCGAGCTAAATATACCGATTGGCTGCCAGTCGGCAGCGGCGGATCGATCGACGAGGCACCCGCTGGCGGTAAGCATGCAGCTGCTGCTATCGCCTCCGATTTCTCATTGGCAACGGTTTTCTCGAAGGAATGGTTATACGGCAGGCTGACGCTGGCGATGGAAGCAGCGGGAGCGGAAAAAGCGGCGCTGCTGTTCGAGGTCGACGGAAATTGGATGGTTGACGCAGTGTGCGGCGACAAAGGCTGCGAGAGCCGTCAACTGCCGCTTGCCGAATGCGGCGAGGTGAATGCGTCCGTTGCGCTTCATGCGGCTAAGTTGAAGCGACCTTTGACGCTTAATGACGCATACCGGGAGGGCATGTTTGCCGGAGACCGCCAGGCGATGAAGGCCGGATTGCGATCGGTTTATTGTTTGCCGGCCGTTCGGCAAGGCAGCGTGAAGGCAATGATCTATATGGAGCACAACGGAATGAAAGGCGCGTTTGAAGCGATGAAGCCAGAATGGCTGGAGCAGTTGCTTATGCAAATCGAGTTTGCAAGAAGACTGAACGATGCCTTCGGAAACGGGGCTGGGAGCGGTCAAGCTTGGCTGTTAGAAGAAAAGGAAACGGACGAAACGGATAAGGAAATTTTCCGTCTGATGTCAATGGGCAAGACAAACAAGGAAATGGCTGCGAAGCTCGGGTTAACGACGGGAGCGGTAAAGGCCGGCGTTCGCCGGACGCTCGACAGACTAAGCGTTCAGCAAAGGACGACAGAACCGGTTCACGTTTAATGATAGGCAGCATAAGTCGGAAATCAGCTGAGACACTGCAACCTTCCGCTTTTCTCCTGCGTTCATAAAGTCACAACAGCCATTTGTCAGCATTGTTAAAGGAGGAAATCAACATGAAAAAACAGATCGCAGTCGCAGTCCTGTCCGCAGCTCTGCTGGCAGCCGCCGTATATCCGGCGTCAACCTTTGCCGCATCAACCTTTCAAGATATTGCCCATTCGAAATATAGAACGCAGATTGAAGCGCTGCAGGAAGCGGGCATTGTAAAAGGGGTGTCCAAAACCGAATTTCAGCCGGAAGAACAGTTAACGGCGGGGCAAGGCGTTTCCCTCATCGTCAAGACGACAGAAATTAGTTTGGCGGCTATTTCCTTCAAGAAAGCGCCAACGGCCGACGGTTTCTATACTCGCGTCAAAAACGACGCTTGGTACGCGGACTCTTTCATTATTGCGCACTATAACGGACTTGATATCCCGAAGGATATCGACCCGAACGCAGCGATTACAAGAGAGCAGTTCACACATTATTTAGTGCAGGCGATAGAGAAAACCGGGCAATACCCGCTTATAAAAATGTATATTTCGATCTCCGACGAGCAGGATATCGAGACGTCCTACCAAGGAACGGTTCAAAGAGCGCTCTTGTATAAGCTCGCCTCGCTCGACAAGGATGGACGGTTTCATCCGCAGCAGGTGCTAACCCGCGAGGAAGCGGCCGATATGCTGTACAAGGCAAATGAATTTATTCAATCGCATCGGGACAACGCTCCTGTTTCGCCTGTAGATGAAGGGCAGCTGTTCGAATAGCCTTCATTGAATGAACGGAACGACTTTCACAGACCCGATCCTGGCAGCGGCCCGCTGCCAGGATTTTTTTATGCGCTGAGCGTCTTGGCCGAAATGGGTGCGTCACGGAGCGCCATTCCGTTGTATAATGGAAATATATACGCTTTACTGGGGAGAAGAGGGGCAACCGAATGACGCTGATCAAACAACTGACGAATCAGGACGATTTTACCGGCTATTATTTACTGAAGGAGTTGGAGGTCAAGCTGACCAACGGGACGACTCCGCGAGATTACTTCGATATTGTGCTTTGTGATGCCAGCGGCCAAATGGCGGCAAAGTTTTGGGACGTGACGCCGACCGATAAAGAAACGTTTTTTCCAATGGGACTGGTAAAGGTGCAGGGCGTGGTACAGACTTACCGCGAGAAGCTGCAAATTAAAATTATTCGGATGCGGCCGGCTGAGCCGGAGGACGGCGTCGCGCTAACCGATTTCATCCGTTCCGCGCCGATTGCACCCGTCGATCTGCTCCACGCGATCAATCAGGCGAAGCTTAGCATAGCGGACGAGGAAATACGAAGCATCGTCGATTATTGCGTATCCAAAGCAGGCGATAAGCTGAACCATTATCCGGCCGCCAAGACGTATCATCACGCGTATTTTGCCGGTTTGGCCTACCATATGGCAAGAATGCTGGAAATCGGCGAATTTCTTTGCCGCCAGCGCCCGTTTCTGAATGCCGATCTGCTTAAGGCAGGCATTATCTTGCACGATATCGCCAAGCCGGAAGAGATGATTGCGGAGCTAGGCATCGTAACCGATTATAGTTTGCAAGGCAAGCTGATTGGCCATATCTCGATTGCTTCCGGCTGGATTACAGAGGCCGCTCTAGCGCTTGGCATTGATATCGAATCGGAGAAGGTCATCGGGCTGCGGCATCTCGTATTGTCCCATCACAATCTGGGGGAATGGGGAAGTCCGGTTCAGCCGCAGACGGCCGAGGCGGTTGCTCTGCACTATATCGACGCGATGGACGCAAAGCTGCAAATGGTTGAGGATGCGCTTGATACGACACCGCAGACCGAGCCATGGACGCCGTCTATTCGCGGATTGGAAAACAAGCCGATTTACCGGACGAAGCTTTAGAGTAAAGGCTTATCATTGCGATCATGATAGAACTTGAGGTGACGACAGGGCGACAGGTAGCCCGGATGAAAATGGCTGATACCGAACAACAAACCTATAAACAATGCGCGCATTGCAATCAGCGCAAGCCAATCGGCGAATTTTTGCGCCGTACTGGCCGGCGGTCGGGAGCCGACTCGCGGCGCGGCGCCTGCCGGTCCTGCCGCAAGCTGAGGAAGGCGGCGGTTTCCGGGGCGGCCGCCGTGCAGACAGCCCCTCCGAAAGCGGAGTCTGCCCCTCCCAGCGCCGAGAAGAAGCGGCCGCGCGTGAAAGCGCCCGTTCGGCCGTCAAAGCCGAGAACGCAGCCGAAGGCTACTCCGCATTCGCCGACCGACTTCACGTTTCTGCGTCCGACGCGTCAAGGGACTGTGTGGATGCGGGGCAAAACGGATAAAGGCAGACGCTGGCATCAGGAAATCGATCTTGGTCTAGCGGAGACGCTGGTGAAGGAGAGAGCAGCTGTCGTCGTCAACCGGCATACGATCCGGCGGCTGTTCAGCAATAAAGATTTTCGCAAGTATATATTGACCCGCGACAGTTATACCTGTTATTTCTGCGGAGAGTACGGCGATACGATCGACCATATGCTGCCGCGGGCCAAGGGCGGGCATACGACGCCCGACAATTGTGTTTGCGCCTGCAACGAGTGCAACCAATCAAAGGCGGACAAAGATTTGGAAGAGTTTATGCGGGAAGTCTAGTCTTACTTACTCTTTGCAAACGAATGCGCTTAGCGTTGACGGGAGTAGGGGCGGGACGGTAGAAGCGGACGCATGAACGAGGAATATAAAAAGCGTCTCGATCCTTCGCGGAAATAAATTCGCAAAGGATCGAGGCGCTTTTTTTTCAGGCGTAGAACTAGGCGCGAAGCGATAAAAGCAGATTACTGGCGACATTATAATTGCTGTAGTAATAGTCGTTCTCGTACCCGCCGCTAAGGCCAATGATTAATATGATCAAAAAAATAAGGACAGCAATGGTGTAAAGGCTCGTGACGACAATGTTGATTACCAGTCCGGCAATCGCCATCCCTCTGCCTTGCTGTTCAGAGTGCTTCAACTCCTTGAGAGCTAACGCGCTAAAAATGATACCGACAATGCCAATGATGTAGCCTACATAAATAAAGGAAAATGCGCAAAGGCCCAGCACCAGAGCGGCAATCGCTTTGCCGTTTGTTTTTGGGGCGTAAGGGGGCGGCGTCCATTTCTGCTGCTGCTGCTGCGGATAGGGCGGCGGCGGTGGTGCATGGTTGTATTGATTTTCGTAGTTGTTATTACCCGACAATGATCTTCCTCCTACTTTCGGTTTATTAGTTAGGGACATTATACCTGCATTTCCTTATTTTATCCACAATGAATAAAGAGAGTGCGACGATCTGCGAGCCGCTACGCTGCGCATATCGTCGCACTCCTGGAGCTGCGCGCGGCACAGAGCATCTCTGGCATGTATTAGAACATGCTCAAATCCAGCTCGCGGGACATCGTTTCGAGCAGCTGAACGCCGGCGATACTATTCCCTTTGGCATTCAATGCGGGACCGACGACGCCAATACCGTATTGCCCGGGAACGAGCGTTAAAATACCGCCCGAGACGCCGCTTTTCGCCGGCAGACCGACTTGGATGGCGAATTCTCCGGAAGCGTTGTACATGCCGCAGGTCGTCATGAACGTTTTGGCGATCTGTACGTAGCGGCGCGGGATAAGCCGTTCACCCTTGATCGGGTCCACACCGTCAAAAGCAAGCACCAGCGCCATGCGGGCCAGATCCGCACAGGTAACGCTGATCGAGCAATGATGGAAATAAACGGCCAGCACCTCTTCTACGTCACCCTCCAGCACACCATTATCTTTGAGCAGGTAAGCCATTGAGCGGTTCAAATTGGCCGTCTCCGACTCCGATCGCCGAACGTCCTCATCGCATTCCAGCGAGTCGTTGCCGGCAAGCGAACGAAAGAACTGGAGTGTGCGCGCCGATTTTTCCTCTGCATTTCGTCCGCCGATCAGCGAGGATATCGCGATCGCGCCCGCATTAATGAGCGGATTAAACGGAATGCCTGGCCGAACGAGCTCGAGCTTGAGCATCGAGTTGAAGTTGTCGCCGGTCGGCTCCATGCCGACTTTATGAAAAACCGCTTCCTCGCCATTTTCTATTAGAGCGAGAATAAGCGTAAATACTTTCGATATGCTTTGCATCGTAAAGGAAAGGCCGCAGTCTCCGGCTGATGCGGACCTGCCGCTGCCGTCCAGTAGATGGATGCCGAGCGCCTCGGTTGGCGCTTTGGAAAGCTCGGGGATATAGGAAGCAACCCGTCCTTCGGACGAGCATTTTCGGCTGTCTTCCACCCATAAGGGAAGTTTGCCGGCAATTTGATCAAGTATGATGGCTGTCAACGGTGTCCCTCCTATGTCATGCTTCTCCTTAGTATAACAGTTCATGCTATTTTCCGGCACTGCGGTTTTGCGTAAAAAAAGCGGATGCCCGGCTGCCGAAGCAGCGGACATCCGCCGATACAGAGGCTGTTACAGCTGGTTCAAAAATTGAACGATCGTCAGCAGCCCTTTATCGAAGTTTTCCAGATTGAAATGCTCGTTCGGTGCATGCAGATTCTCATCCGGCAAACCGAAGCCCATCATGACGACCGGCGCGCCCAGAACGCGGGAGAACGTCTCGACGATCGGAATCGAACCGCCGTCTTTTGTAAACAGCGCCCGCGTACCGTAGACGCTTTCGTAGGCGTCGGCTGCTTTTTGCAGCATCGGGTGGGAAGGATCCATATTAAAAGCGCGTGCTTTCTCGCCAGGCACGACAGTCAGCTTCGCGCCTTGCGGCGTATGCCGATGAAGATGATCGGCAATACGCTCCAGCATCAAAGCCGGATCTTGGTCGCCGACCAGACGGCAGGTAATTTTCGCATGGGCTTCTTTCGGAATAACCGTTTTGGAGCCTTCACCCTGAAAGCCGCCGTACACGCCGTTCAGCTCCAGTGTCGGCCTTGCGCCGGTCCGCTCCACGAAGGAGTAGCCTTCCTCGCCGAACAACGCATCCAGACCGAGCTTCTCGCGCAGCTTGTCGTCGTTGAAGTTCTGCTTGGCGAACTCCTCACGCATCGCTGCGGAAAGCTCGGGAACGCCCTCGTAGAAGCCATCGACCGCAACTTTTCCTTGGCTGTCATGAAGCGTAGCCAGCAGCTCAACGATCGCATGCAGCGCGTTCGGAACGCCGCCGCCGTACGTGCCGGAATGCAAGTCGGTATTCGCCGTATGAATGGCGATTTCAAGCGAGCATAACCCGCGCAGGCCGGTAGAGATTGCAGGCTTGCCTTTCTCCAGCAGGGAAGTGTCGGAGATCAGCACGACATCGGCCGCCAGCTTGTCGCTGTTCCGGTCCATAAAGCCGGGTAAATTCGGGCTCGATATTTCTTCCTCGCCCTCAATGCAAAACTTGACGTTAACCGGCAACGCGCCTTCCTCACGGAGCAGCGCCTCGACTGCTTTAATATGAAGGAACAGCTGGCCCTTGTCGTCAGTTGCGCCTCGTGCGTAAAGCTTTCCGTCCCGCTCCTCGGGTTCGAAAGGTGGGGAATCCCACAGATGAAGCGGATCGACCGGCTGTACATCATAGTGCCCGTAGACAAGAACCGTCGGTTTTCCCGGCGCCTGCAAATGCTCCGCATATACAATCGGATGGCCGTCCGTTTGATGAATTTCGACCGTTTCAAGTCCCGCTTCCTTCAGTTTGTCGGCGACCCAAGTGGCTGCCTGCTGCATATCGTTCTTATGGGCGGACAACGCTGAGACGCTCGGTATGCTCAGAAATTGTTTCAGTTCGTTTAGTTGCGCTTCCCGGCGCTCTGCAAAATACGTTTCGTAGCTCATTCGTTATGTACCTCCTGATTTAAAGCATCATCGCCTTGCTTATTCTATTGTACTACTTTTCGGGCCGGAACTATAATCCCGCTTCCGTTTTACGTGAACGGCTTGCGACCAGAGGCCGGGCTTTTCCTTGTCTTTAGTCCAGCAGACGGAGAACATAGCGCATGGTATAGTTAGCGTAAAAAAAGAGGGAGGCGGCGTCATGCAAGGAACAGGAACAGCCGAATATCAAGCGTTTGCCAATGCCAGTGCCAATGCGGTCAAAAACGAAGCGGCGGTGAAGAAAGGGTTTTGGAGCAAAATGAAGAGGGCTGCGGGCAAAATTCCGTTCGCAAAAGAAGCCGTCTCTATGTACTATTGCGCGATAGACGCAAAAACGCCGGTATACGCCAAAGGGATTGCCTTCGCGGCGCTTGCTTATTTTATAAGTCCGATCGACGTGATTCCGGACGCGATCGTCGTGCTCGGCTTCACGGACGACGCATCCGTGGTTGCCGCGGCATTGGCCGCGATAGGTCGCCATGTGACGGAGGACCATAAGGGGAAGGCGGAAGTTTTCTTTTCGGGAGAAGCAGCGGCGCCTGCCGCCGAGCTTCAGGAAACGGGCAGATAGGGCGATACTGGGGATGCGGTTTAATCTCATTACAGACTTGACGAAGTAGATGCCCACTGAGGCAGACCCAGGTAAGTTAGAAGCTGTTCCGCTTCGGAACAGTAACTCTCGCGTACTATAACGGCCAAAATGGCCGTTATAGCGTGGAAAAGTGTGCGAGTGAGCGAAATAACGGCCGTTTCGGCCGTTGCACGCGGCGCAATAGGCCGTACCGCGTCAAAACAGCAGCGCTAGCGTACTATAACGGCCAAAATGGCCGTTGCAGCGTGGAAAAGTGTGCGAGTGAGCGAAATAACGGCCGTTTAGGCCGTTGCACGCGGCGCAATAGGCCGTACCGCGTCAAAACAGCAGCGCTAGCGTACTGCAACGGCCAAAATGGCCGTTGCGGCGTGGAAAAGTGTGCGAGTGAGCGAAATAACGGCCGTTTCGGCCGTTGCACGCGGCGCAATAGGCCGTACCGCGTCAAAATAGCAGCGCTCGCGTACTATAACGGCCAAAATGGCCGTTGCGCAAGAGTTAGCCATGAAAAAGGCTGAGAGACATCTATTTTACGCAAAAACCAAGGAGCTATGCAGCCGGATTCGGTTGCATAGCTCCTTGGTTTTTTTCGTGATTAACACTTATCCGGTTATGCTCTCCCGCTTATGGAAGAACGACTTTAACGCATTGTACACTTCGCCTTTCTCGCGAATGACATAGTACATGAAATGCTGCATGTTGATATGCTTGTAGGCCGACATGAGCGTGCTGGAGCGGTTGTATTGGTTCACTTCGCCGTAGCCGAACAGGTTCGAGCGTTTGAGCAACTCTCCGATCAGCTTGACGCAGCGCTCGTTGTCGCTGGTCAAATTGTCGCCGTCGGAGAAGTGAAACGGATAAATGTTGTAGACGCTCGGCGAGAATCGGCTGTCGATAATTTCTAGCGCTTTAATGTAGGCGGAGGAGCAAATCGTGCCGCCGCTTTCGCCGCGGGTGAAAAACTCTTCCTCCGTCACTTCCTTCGCTTCCGTATGATGTGCGATAAAGACAATTTCGACATTCTCGTATTGGCGGCGGAGGAAGCGGGTCATCCAGAAGAAGAAGGAGCGCGCCACATACTTCTCGAAACTGCCCATCGACCCCGACGTATCCATCATAGCCAGAATGACCGCATTGGATTGCGGCTTGACGATTTCCTCCCACGTTTTGTAGCGCAAATCGTCTGGCGTAATGCCGTGAATGCCGGGATTGCCGGAGGTGGCGTTGCGCCGCAGATTTTCCATGATAGTCCGTTTTTTATCGATGTTGGACATGATGCCCTTCTTGCGAATATCGTTAAAGCGGATTTCTTTCGTCTCCAGCTGATCCTTGTCCTTCTGTCTCAGAAAGGGCAGCTCCAGCTCTTCGAACAGCATCGTTTCTAATTCTGCGAGGCTAATCTCGGCTTCAATGACATCTTCGCCAGGCTGATCGCCTGCTCCTTCGCCTTTGCCAGGGCCTTTCGCAGCTTGCGGATCGACGCCAAGCACGTCGCCGACCTGGCTGTCGCCGTCGCCTTGGCCGACATGTTTATTTTTATTGTAGTTATAAACGAACCGGAATTCATCAAGGCTCCGAATCGGCACTTTGATGACTTGCTTGCCGTCGGACATAATGATGCTTTCTTCGGATACGAGATCGGGCAAGTTCTGCTTGATCGCTTCCCGAACCTTTTGCTGGTGACGGGCTTGATCCTGATAGCCCTTGCGATGCAGCGACCAGTCCTCTCTGGAAACAACAAACAGCCTGTTATCCGTTGAACCCACTTCGGAGCACCTCCTTGACTAAATAATAAATGGTTGTTATTCAATATATTCAAGTCCTCCCCGGATATGTGAAGCAAAAGTTGCCCGATTCTATCGCTGCGCTATAGCAAACTATGAACCGGATGGGAGAGCGTAGAGTCCTGAGGAACGTAAAAAAGCCTGAGTTCCGCATCGGAACTCAGGCTTTTTCGTCTGAAGATTTAAGGCGTGCTCAAAATAAATTCGCTAAGAAGCGGTATCAGCTCTTCATGCAGAGGTAAGGATTGATCGGAATAGGTCGCTAGATTTTGCTCCCGGTCGGCCGGGGCTTTCTTCAGCACATGATTCATCCCCTCTACGATATGAAGCTTTGCTTCCGACTTGGCCTCTGCCAGCGCCTTAGCGTCCTCTACTAACACTTGAATATCCGTGTTTCCTTGCAGGATTAAAGCAGGGATATGCAGCTTCTTTATTTCTTGAGCAGGATTATAGGCCAGCCAAGAGATAAGGTAGGGCTGTACCGATGCTCGGAATAACGCGTTGAGATCGGGAGAGACGGTTGATACCGATTTCCCGTTCTTTAACGATTGCAGAATAGCTTCCGATTCTTCAAATAGCTTCGGAGAAAGCTGGCCCTTGAGCTGCGCCAGCAAAACCTCATCAATCGGCTTGCCTGCGCCAGCAAGAGAGACATAGGACTGAGCGTTCGCCGTATTGGCCGCGATCATGCCAATCAAGGAGCCCTCGCTATGTCCAATGACATGAACGGAGGTGAACTCCTTCATAGATGAGAGGAGCTCGATTGCGGCAGCGGCATCCTCCACAAAATCGTCAAAGGACAGCTCTTCCTCACTGCCGGCAAGAGCCATATTTTCTCCGATGCCGCGCTTGTCATAACGAATGCTAGCAATGCCTTGTGCCGCCAGTCCCTCCGCTAACAGCTTGAGGCTGTCGTTTTTGCCCGCTCCCATCGAGTTACCATCCTTATTCGTAGGGCCTGAGCCGGCGAGTATAAGGGCGACGGGAGCTTGATCGCTGCCCTCGGGCTTGACGGTTGCGCGTTGCAGGGCTGCCTTTAGCTCCCCGCCTTTGACAGGAATTGAGATTGTTTCGTAAGTAACGGCATGGCCGCTGGATTCAACCGGACTAAGCACTAGCGGAAAGCTTCCGCCATTTTGCTTAAAAACGGCTGCTATTTTACCATCCTTTAATTCGCCTTCAATTTGAATGGTCGATTGGTTCAGGATAAACCGGATGGCCACCGCATCTCCGTCGTAATCGGGCTTTTCAAAAGGATAATCATGCAGGCCTTGGACCGGCACGGAGAAGGTGCCTTTATCCTTATCCAATGTTAATTGAATAGGGAGAGGCTGTTTCGGAATTTCGATATCTCCGCTCCATTCTCCGATAAATTGTTGATTCATAGGCGCTTTTTCTTTTTCAGTCGCCGTTTTTCCACAAGCCGTTAGTGTGACCAATAGAAAAGCCATCGAATATACAAGCAGGGTTCTCATATCTGGCACTCTCCTTTAAAGGAATAGAAATAAAAGGGGCGGAACAAGAAGCAGCAAAATGACAACAGCTGTCCATTTATTGCCCATATTGATGGTCCAGCCGAGACCGTATTTTTTTTCGACAATGAGAGAAGGATCATTTTTATTGATATAGATCATCCCCATATCCAATACTGATCGTCCTGGACGCTGGATTCGTTCGTCAGCTCGTGATTGAACTTCTCTTGAATGCTGCTTGTTTTACGAATCATGACCACAAGGCCTAGCAGGATAGCAATTAAAAAAACCGCAATCGGGAGGAGGCTAACTGTTCGGCTGCTCTCCTGTAACAGCAAAGAATGGAACTGCAAAAAAACGAAAAGAAAGGTTACGGCATAATTCACGACTAGAGCATACCAGCTTCCGTACAGTCGCTGTAACAGCTCGCGATTAGCTGAGCTTTGCCGATTTTGAGCAGTGAGATTAAGCTTGGCTGCTTTGAATTGATAAGAAGTAATGAGAAAGAAAACTTGCAGGCTAAGTAAAATTAACGGGGATAGGATGATGGACAGAGGGGATTTGTCTACCCAACGATCGGCTTCCCCGTTTATTCCCCAATGGATGGGGATCTGATCGGCTATTTGCGAATAATTCATAAAGGTAAAAGCGATA
Source organism: Paenibacillus sp. NPDC058071 (assembly GCF_042885235.1). Classification (NCBI taxonomy): domain Bacteria; kingdom Bacillati; phylum Bacillota; class Bacilli; order Caryophanales; family Paenibacillaceae; genus Paenibacillus; species Paenibacillus sp. NPDC058071. The sequence continues at coordinate 220,706 of NZ_JBHVSK010000003.1, read as the reverse complement.
AGGGCTGCCGTTATGACGATCGGGATGATAAAGAAAGGTGCAGGCGCCAGTCTGAGTTTTTGTCGCAGTGCAAGGTCGGTGACATGCACGTAATGGGCCTGCTGCTCCCAGCCTGCATCCTGCTTGAAGCTTTTCACTTTATGGTGAAAAAACAAATAAACGGCCGTAGTAATCAACAGCATGAGCATGAGCGCGATGAAAAAACTTAGGTTTAGAATCTGCAAATCTATCGGAAAAAGATTCCCGGCCAATTGCAAGATGAGGAGAATGAGACTCGCCCCGCCGATGGTTAGACGATACGTCTTTTTCCACTGCCCCAGCTTGGGATGATGGACGAACGCTTCAGGAATCGATATGCCGAATACATTCGTTTTGCGAGTAAGGTAAGGCATTGACATTTCGATCACAGCGATTAGGACAAAAAGAGCGATATTTATCATAACGAACCCCCGTTCCACTGCTTTAAGATGCGTTGAAACAGGCTGGTGATTTGTTCCTTCTCAAGTCCTAGCGCATAGGCTTCCGCCATAACCGGCTTTAGCGCCTGCTCGACTTGCTGTAGCTTTCCTTCCTCCGCTTCTCTAGGGATACCGCCGATAATAAGCGCTTTTGCTTTAGGTCTGAGCTCGATTAGTCCTTTGCTTTCCAGCTCGTGATAGCTTTTGCTCACGGTATTCAAATTAATGCCCAGATCGGCAGCCATGACTCGAACTGACGGCAGCGTATCCCCATTCTTAAGCTCGCCGGTTGCAATCATCTCAATCAGTTGATTCGCAAGCTGCTTATACAGTTGAAGCTCATGATCGGGATTAAGCCGTATTTGCATCATCGTTCACCTCAATCTGTTATGTATGTAGTATGACAGATCTGTTATAGATATAGTATGACAGATTTGAGGGGGTGTCAATGTCTTGATCATATCAGAGCATCATAAAAAGCCCCCTGATAGGAACGGAATTTCTTCCAAGCAGAGGGCTAAAGGTTAATGATTGGTATGGAAGCTTAGCCGTTACGGCAGCAAGCTTTTCAACACAAGGTCAAGATGAGCCTCCAAGGATACAGGGTCGCTGTAATTGGAGTATTTAGGATCTAGCTGGTATACCCGATTGTTTTTCACGGCCGGAAGTGACTTCCACACATTGGTTTCATACATGTCTTCTTGCTGGCTGGCATCGCCTGTCCATGGGCTGGTGAAAATGTAGTCGCCGGCGAACTCAGGCAATTTTTCCATCGAGAGGCTGGCATATCCGGCCCCGCTGTCGATGGCTTCTTTTTGAATGATCTCCGGGGCTTTAAGATGGAACTCCCCATAAATAATTTCACCGCCGCGGCCATAATTATGGCCGAAAGCATAGATGCCTTTGGCCGAAGGCTGCAGGATGGAAACCGTCTTATCACCTACAGCTGCTTCAACTTTAGGCTTATTGTCTGCAATTTTGGCATCCCAACGCTCAATCCACGCTTTAGCTTCAGCTTCTTTGCCGGTAATGACACCGAAGTCAAGCAACTGCTCGCGGAAGTCCTTCTCTCCATATTCGATGGCAATGGTTGGAGCGATCTTTTCGAATTGCTCGATTGTTTTGGAACGAGTAATCGTAATAATGAGATCGGGCTCCAAGGAGACAATCTGTTCAAGAGAGGAATCCATTTCTCCGATGCTGCTGATGCCGTCTACCATTCCTTCGAAATAAGGGTTGTGCAGAGCTTCTTCAGGCACACCGACTGGTTTAATGCCTAGTGCCAGGAAGTAGCCGACGTAAACCTTGGAATCGACCACGATTCGCTGCGGATTGATTGGAACCTCTATATCACCATTGGCGGCTTTATATGTAATTGTTTTTTTGTCTTCAGTAGGGGCGGGTTCAGGGCTGGATGCAGGGACAGACTCAGCGTCCGAAGGCTTTTCTTCAAGGGATGGAGCAACGTTGTTGCTGCCGCAAGCCGCTACAAATAGCAGCATAAATACCATCATCGTAATATAAGCGACTCGTTTCTTTTTAAAACTTTGCATCTGTTTGTTCTCTCCTTCTTTCTGTCTGAAAATATTGAGAATGATTATTATTACTATTAGATTATGGTAACAGTTAAAAACTGTTTTTTCAATACGTACAGTATAATTTGTACAAAAAAAGGCCTCAAAACCGAAATCAGTGCATCACGGAAAAGTTGAGTAAGGCGAAGAGGCAGAGGGATTCTGGAGGAACGATAGTGGTCGCTTTTAAAGCAAGATACCTACCACAGCCATTTATCGAATAAAGGAATCAGGCTTTAATGGCGATCGGAAGAACCTTCTTACCCGCAGCGCTTCCTCTCACTCCAAGTTAAGCACTGAGTTCGGTTTTGAGCCATTAAATGAGTAGAAAATAGAATTATTGAGATGATCGTTCTCTACCTTCTCGGGCAGTTCATAGGTGGGAGGACGATTTTTTTTAATTCATTTCCTGTTGTCCAAAGGCATCTTGTTCTGCTAGACCTCTCCCCAATTTTCAATTGCATCGCTGGAGGGCAATATTTCCCGGCAGGATTTGCGGCGTTTGGGAGCGAAATAAGTACTGTTTGAAGGTTTGGCGGGGTTGTGTTTGGATAAGCGCGGTATCGACCCGTTTTGCCGAGGAAAGGATGAGGTTGAAATGAAGCTGATTCATACGGCGGACTGGCATTTAGGCAAGCTGGTTCAAGGTGTATATATGACGGAAGACCAACGCTTTGCGTTGAAACAACTGCTGGCAGCGATTGAGGAGGAGAAGCCCGACGCGGTCATAATAGCAGGCGATTTATACGATCGGGCAGTGCCGCCGACGGAAGCGGTAGAGCTGCTAGATGAACTGCTGGAACGAATTGTGATCGGGCTGGGCACGCCGGTGTTGGCCGTTTCGGGTAACCATGACAGCCCGGACAGGCTGGATTTTGGAACCGCAATGATGAAGGCGCAGGGATTACATATCGCAGGCAAATTGAAAAAAACGCCCGAGCCGGTCGTGCTGCACGATCGTTTCGGTGAGGTGCATTTTCATTTGGTGCCTTACGCCGACCCGGCGCAAGCGAGACAAGCTTACGGGGATGACGCGATTCGCACCCATGACGATGCGATGCGGGAAACGACCCAGCGGATCACCCGGCAAATGGACACGAAGGCGCGGCATGTACTGATAGGTCATGCGTTCGTAACACCTACCGGAGCGGCGGAGCCGAATACGAGCGATTCGGAGCGGCCTTTGTCGATCGGCGGAGCGGAGCATGTGACCGCTGACTATTTTACGCCTTTTCACTATACGGCACTTGGGCATTTGCATCAGGCGCATTTCGTCGCTCGCGAGAATATACGCTATGCCGGCTCTCCGCTTAAATATTCGATTTCGGAAGAACGCCATAACAAAGGCTTTTTGATTGTCGAGCTGGCGGAGGACGGTATGGTTACTGTTGAGAAGCGGGAACTGAAGCCGCTGCGAGACATGCGAAGGGTGGTCGGCATGCTCGAAGACATCGAGAAGCAGGCGCCGAGCGAAGATTATGTATTTGTCACGCTGCTGGATGAAAACCCCGTCATGTTTCCGATGGAGAAGGTGCGCGCCGTCTATCCGAACGCGCTGCATGTTGAGCGCAAGCCCGTTCGCACGATTTCGTCAGGCGAAACGGCGACAGTTGAAGCGGCTGGCCGCAGAGAGGCCGATCCGACGGCGCTGTTCGGCGCTTTTTATGAAGAGGTGAAAGGCATGCCGCTAGGCGAAGAGCAAAGAAAGCTGTTCGAGGAAACGCTTGAGCAGCTGCTGAAAGAGGAGGGCGGCGTCGCATGAGACCATTGAAAATAACGATGACCGCTTTCGGTCCTTATCGCGATGCGGAAACGATCGATTTTTCAGAGCTTGGCGATCATCGCTTGTTTGTCATTTCCGGCAGTACCGGAGCGGGCAAGACAACGATTTTCGACGCTATTTGCTTTGCGCTGTACGGCGCCGCGAGCGGCGAGGATCGCTCCGAACCGCGAATGCTGCGGAGCCATTTTGCAGACGACGACACGCATACGGCGGTCGATTTCGAATTTGCCGTAGGAAGGCGAACCTTCCGGCTGTTTCGGCAGCTTCCCCATCGCAAAGGAACGAATAAAAGCGAGACGGGCGGCAAAGCCGAGCTTTATGAGACGACGTCCGGCGGAGAGGAAATGGCCGTCGACCGGTTTACGGTCGGGGACGTGAATGCGAAACTAGAGACTATCATTGGGCTGACGAAGGATCAGTTCAATCAAATTGTCATGCTGCCGCAAGGCGAGTTCCGCAAACTGCTGACGTCTGATACGGACAATAAGGAAGAAATTTTGCGCCGTATCTTCCGAACGGAGCTGTATGAGCGGCTCGAAGGAAAATTCCAGCAGCAGACGCGGGAGTTGACCGATAGCTTGAAGGAAGCGAGGATTCGGACGGAGCTGTACCGGAATCAGGCGGCGGAGTCTCTCCCAAGACGGGAAGAAAGCGATCTGGCGGCTTTGCTCGCTCAGCCCGGCGGCAGCGCTTCTCAGCTGTCCGCCGGCATTGCGGCCGAAGCGGCCTATTACCGTGAGCTCGGTGCTGGAGCGGAAGCGGACAAAGCAGCGAGAGAGGCGGAATTGGCGGCGCACGAGGCCGAACTGCGCGAGGCGCTGGCGAGGCAGGCGCGTTTTGCGGAGCTGGCTGCCGAGCAAGGCAAGCTCGCGGAGCTGGAAAGCCGGCGCAGCGAGCATGAGGAGCGGGAGCGGAGGCTGAAGCTGGCGGAGCGGGCGGCGCTGCTCGCTCCGTATCACGAGCAGGCGGAGCGGGCCGGGCGCGACGCTGCGCAGAAGCAACGGCTGAGCGAGGAGCGGCAGGCGCTCGCTGAAGCGGCGCAGTCAGCCGCGGCGGAGGCCGAGCTGCGTTATCGCCACGAGGAGGAACGCGAGGAGGAGCGGGAAGCGGCTCGCCGCGAGCTGCATCGGCTGATAGAGCTGGCGCCAGCGGTAGAAGCACTCGCCGTTCTGCGGCAAGAGGCGGAGCGGCTCGCGGAGGCCGAGAAGCTGTGTTTGGGTCAGTTGGCCGAAGCGGAAGCAAGACTGGCTGCGGCTAAGGAAGAAAAGCAAACCTCGGCTGTTCAGTTGAAAGCGCTGGAGACCGAAAACGCGCTGCTGCCGGAGATGCTGGACCGGTTGCGCCGGGTCGAGCAGCAGGGCAGGCATGTTTCGAAGCTGCTTGAATACGAAGCGGAGCTGGGGAAACACGCCGAACTGGAAGCGCACCAGCAGCGCGAGCTGGGGGCAATGAAGCAGCGCCATGACCAGCTTGAACGATTGTGGTTGGAGGGTCAGGCAAGCCTGCTCGCCGCTCATCTTCACGATGGCAAGCCTTGTCCGGTATGCGGCAGCACTGAGCATCCGGATAAAGCGGAGGCTGCGGAAGCGGTGCCTTCGCGCGAGCAGCTCCAGCAGGCGAAGGAACAGCTTGCTCGGCTAGAATCGGAGCTGCAGGCAGCTATGCTGCAAAGCGCGGCTGCAAGAGCTGGTCGGGACGGCAGCTTGAGCGAGTTGGCCGAATACGGAGAGGTAACGGAGAATGTGCCGTTGTCAGAGCGGCAAAGCACGCTGCGGCAGGAATGGAAGCAGCTGAAGGGAGAAGTCGATCGGCTGGAGCAAGGGATGCGGACGGCTGCCGACATGAGGAAGCATGCGGAGGAGCTGGAGGAGCGGCAGGAGCAGCTGCTGCTGCGGAAAGACAAGCTGCAGGCTGAACTGCAAGTTGTCGCTGCCGATTCTGCGGCCAAGCGAACGGTGCTAGAGAAAGAGCTGGAGCGCATTCCAGAGGAACTGAGATCGCCGCAGCTGCTTGAGAAGCGGCTCGCCGATCAACGCCGTCTGGCCGATTCGCTTGCGGCGTTGTGGAAAGAGGTGCAGGACGCGCTCAGGCAGACGACGGCGAAAGCGGCCGAGGAGCGGGCGCTTTCCGAGCAGCAGAAGCTTCATGCCGCAGAGGCGGTTGCGCTTGCGAAAGAGGCGGCTGATCGTTTTAAAGAGCAGCTGGTTCAAGCACGCTTCGAATCTCAGCAAAGCTATGTCGAAGCGCTGCTGCCGGAGAGTAGCATGAGCGCTTTAATAGAACAGATCCGGGCTTACACGGCGCAGTTGGCTGCGGCCGAGAAACGGGTCGAAGATTTGAACGCTGCGTTGGCAGGGTTGCAGTTGCCTGATCTGGACGCCTTGAATGAGAAAACAGCTGGGCTGAAAAGCCGGCTTGAGGAAGCGGTTCTGGCGCTCCAATCAGCACTTCGGCTGGCATCGGAGGCGGAACGGCTTGGCAAGGCGCTGGACGAAGCAAACGCAGCGGAGCGGGCGATTGAACGGAAGCTCGGGCAGGTGCTTGACGTGTATCAGATGCTGAAAGGCGATAACGCGTTAAAGATTTCGTTCGAGCGCTACATTTTGATTGAGTATCTGGAGCAAATATTGGCGGCAGCGAACGAGAGGCTGGACCGGCTGTCCGGCGGCCAATTCGTCCTGCAGCGCAGCGACAGGCTGGAATCGAGGGGCAAGCAGAGCGGTCTGGGGCTTGACATTTATGACGCATATACAGGACAAAACCGCGATGTCAAAACGTTGTCCGGCGGGGAGAAGTTCAATGCTTCGCTATGTTTGGCGCTGGGGATGACCGACGTCATTCAGTCGCATCAGGGCGGCGTGCAAATCGAAATGATGTTCATCGATGAAGGATTCGGCTCGTTGGATGAGGATTCGCTGGGCAAAGCGATTGAAGCGCTTGTCGATCTGCAACAGGCGGGCAGGATGATCGGCGTCATCTCCCACGTGCAGGAACTGAAGCGTGCGTTCCCCGCCAGTCTGGAGGTTCGCAAGACGAAGGAAGGCTACAGCACGACGAAGATTTTTGTTCAGTAGAAAAGTTTTGTTTGGTCAATCTAGTACAGTTGAATGAAAGCGGCGCAGAGGCACATGTGGTTGATTAACGCTCTCATGCAGTGAAGCTACTACACTCTGGGAGTTGTGTGTGATGCTCTAATCAACTAGGAGACGATCCTCCACCTCGCAAATGGCCTAGAGTGAGCATGTATAGCTATCTGCTGCTCGAATAACGGCCAAATCGCAGTTATTCTGAACAAAAAGGAGCAACTGGCGCGCATTAACTGCAAAAAGGCAGTTATTGTGCATTGCGAAGCCAGATCTAGTGGCCGGGATGAGGGGATAACTGCCAAATCGCAGTTATTCCGAGCAAAAAGGAGCAACCCGCGCACAATAACTGCAAAAAGGCAGTTATTGTGCATTGCGAAGCCAGATCTAGTGGCCGGGATGAGGGGATAACGGCCAAATCGCAGTTATTCCGAGCAAAAAGGAGCAACTGGTGCGCATTAACTGCAAAAAGGCAGTTATTGTGCAGCCCGTAGTCATATCTAGTGGCCGGGATGAGGGAATAACTGCCAAACCGCAGTTATTCCGAACAAAAAGGAGCAACTCGCACGCAATAACTGCAAAAAGGCAGTTATTGTGCAGCCCGTAGTCAAATATGGTGTTGGGCATGAGTGAAAAACTGCAAAAGGTAGTTACTTTGAGCCAATAGGGGCTGATTGCACGAAGTAACTACCAGTATGCAGTTATTGTGCAGCTCGTAGTTAAATATGGTGTTAGGCATGAGTGAAAAACTGCAAAAGGTAGTTACCTTGAGCCAATAGGGGCTGATTGCACGAAGTAGCTACCAGTATACAGTTATTGCGCAGCCCGTAGCCCATTCTGATGGTGGTAGAATAAAGGCAGTATTCTGTAGCCCTGCAGTCAGAGCTGAGGAGTAGTTGGGTGGAAACTTGCAAAAGGCAGTTATTCGTGCCAAGAGGATGGAATGGCGTGAAATAAATATTAGACTATAGTTTAAACAATAACTCCAGTGGGGTTTAACCGGGAAACTCCATGCGATTGACCAGACGTTCAGCCTCGAGCGCGGCTGCGACGCAGGGCTTCCCCGAATTTCGATCATGCAAATAAAAAAGCGTCCGAACCGCCTTCACATGGGCGACTTGGACGCTTTTTTATTTGTACATCATAGTTGCCGGCGTATGGGAGCGATGTGCATGATAATTGTACGCATCACCACGAGTCCGGCGCAGACATTGTCTAACATGCCTAACAAGCTGCATGCCCACGGTATGCTGCTTGTTAGGCACGTCAACGCGAGTTGCTTGAAATGCCGCTAGCTGTGGCAGATGCGCACGATTGCAAGCAACCCGCCCACGCTAATGAGTCAGTCCCCGCTATTGCAAGAGGCCCACCCATACTATCAGCGCGCCCACGCTAACCCTGGCTATATGCCAGCACTAGCCGCGCCGACGAAGAAACCGATCAACATCAGGCCGCCCATTCCGAGTACGATCAAGCCGTTCAGAATGAGGCCGATAATGCCGAACACTTTGCGGCGATTGCGGGATGCAACGCTTACGATACCGAGGATAAGTCCGATAAACGAGCAGCCGATGCCGATGATCATCGTTAATCCTGCAGAAGCTAATGCTAGAAACCCTTCCGGCACTTCTCCGTTGGACTGCGTCATGGAATCCATGAAACCTGGATCGTTGGCAACCTGGCCAGCAAAGCTGATCGATAAAATTATTCCGGCAATGCCAAGCAATACTGAGATGATCGCCAGTACGAATGAGGCGATGCCGACGCCTGAATGCTTCAGCGGTACAGGTCTGGCCGGAGCATCCGGATTCGCTCCAAACTGCGGAGCGCCATACGAATTGTCGCCGTAATCGTTGCCTCCATATCCGTTACGGCCGTCCGGCTCGCTTGAGGGCGAAGCGTAAGGATTTGATTGTTCTTCGTTGTTGTTACGGTTGTCTTCCATTCAAAATCGACTCCTTTATGGTCAAAATGATATAATGTCCCTGGATCATGCATACCGGCAACACGGTAAAAGTATACACAAATATGGAAGGAATGAACAACACTTTGCTAAGAAAATATTTTGCTATCGGCGCCGTTGGTGCCGCTTTGGCCGTCGCTTTGGGCGCATTCGGCGCTCATGGGTTAAAAGAAACGCTGTCTGACCGTTTGCTTGAAATTTACGAAACCGGCGTTCGCTATCATATGTATCATGCGCTGGGGCTAATGCTCGTTGCGCTGCTTGCCGATCGTCTCGGAGAAAGCAAGCTGCTGCGGACAGGCGCGAATCTGCTGATCGCCGGCGTTGTCATTTTCAGCGGAAGCCTCTACGCACTGGCGCTTACAGACAAGTCCATACTCGGAGCGATTACCCCGATCGGCGGCGTCGCTTTTCTGGCAGGTTGGGGCTGTATCGTGGCTGCTGCTGTTCGCAAAGGAATAAAATAATTCAATCTGCGACAGAATTCAGCAAAATATTCCAACATCCCTCTTTCATTTAGTAAAAATTTCTATACCGACGGCTTGCTTTCGTTTATAATGAGACTAACACAAACTTGACCTGAGCAGAGGAAAGGAAGTTGGTGCGTGACTCGACGAATAGATGACTCCCTCGCAAGCCGTCCAAAGCTCGCTTCTTCCCGGCAGCGCAGCGTTGCATGGACGCTCTGTATACTCTTATTGGTCGCTTCGGCGATTTCGGTTATCCTTTCGTTTGTCTGGGCCGCCAGCACGGTGCTGGAATGGGTATCATCGCTCATATTCGCCTCCCTATTCACCATTTCTTTCATATTATTTGCAAAACGGGGACAAACGCCGGCATTCGAGCATTACCATACCCCGATCGTCGAGACGCTGCTTCGCTCGGAAGCGGTGCCTCTTGCGGTTTTGGATCGAAACGGCGTCATTATGGAAATGAACGAGGCTTCGAGCCGAACGCTTGGCTACCATCGTACTGAACTGCTCGGCAATCCGCTGGAGCCTTTGATTGAGCCGGGCAGCAGGCCGCTTTTGCAAGACTTGCTGAACAACGCCTTGAAGGGCGAATCCGGACAGACAAATGTCGGTATTACCCACCGTTCCGGTTATCCGCTGGAATTGCAGGTGGTATGCGCTCCGATGGTTAAAGCGGACGATGTGATCGGCACCGTTATTGTGAGCCATGACTTGAGCGATCGTAAACGGAATATCGAACGCATACGTTATATGGCCTACTACGATGATATGACCGGTTTGCCAAACCGGACGCTTTTTCATATCAAGCTGAGCGAAAGCCTTACAGAGGCGCAGGCTTGCGGCGGCTTGGTCGGTCTCTGCTATTTGGATCTGGATCGGTTTAAGCTGGTTAACGCTTCGTTCGGCCGCGAATTCGGCGATATGCTGCTCATGCAGGTGGCTGAGCGATTGAGCCGGACGATAGGAGAGCGTGGACTAGCCGCCAGAATGGAAGGCGACGAGTTCGCCATGTTGTTCCAGTCGATCGATTCGGAGGAGCAATTGCTGGTGTGGACGAAAGAAATGCTGCATGCAATCGAGGAGCCGTTTGAGCTGAAGGGCTTTCCTCTGCACATTACGGGCAGCATAGGGGCGGTAACAAGCCGAGTGGCCGAGGATGACGGCTATACGCTGCTCAAGAAGGCCGATATGGCGCTCGTCAAAGTGAAAGAGGGCGGCAAAAACGATTGCTTGCTCTATTCCGAGAGCTGGAGCAACTCCTCTTTGGAGCGGCTTACGCTGCAGCACGAGATGTACCGGGCCATTAAGCGCCAGGAATTCGTGCTCCACTACCAACCGCAATACGATATCGATTCCGGCGCGATGGTAGGAGTAGAGGCGCTCGTACGCTGGTGTCATCCGATCAAAGGTATGATTCCTCCGGGCCAGTTCATTCCGCTGGCGGAAGAAAGCGGGATGATCGTCCAGATCGGCGATTGGGTGCTTGAGGAGGCTTGCCGGCAAAATAAAGCGTGGCAAGAGCTCGGACTTCCGCCGATGCCGGTATCGGTTAACTTGTCGATTCGTCAATTCGTCCAGCACGATCTGGCGAGCAAAGTCGCTGCGGTTCTAGCCAAAACCGGTCTGGAAGCGCGCTATCTCGATCTGGAAATAACGGAGTCGATGACGATGGACGTCGGCCACGTCTCTCGCTGCTTGCTCCAATTGACGGAGATGGGCGTCGGCATCAGCGTAGACGATTTCGGCACAGGATACAGCTCCTTTCACTACTTGAAAAACTTCCCGATCGACCGGCTCAAAATCGACCGTTCGTTCGTCAGGGATATCCAGCAGGATCCTAGCGATGCCGAGATCGTCGCGGCGATTATCGCAATGGCTCACAACCTCAACATTCAAGTGATTGCAGAGGGCGTTGAAACCGAAGGGCAAATGGAGTTTCTAAGGAAGCATAATTGCGACGAGATGCAAGGCTACATATGGAGCCCTCCCGTAACGAGCGACAATATCGAAAAGCTGCTGGGAGCAGCCGGATAATAGGAAAAGGACGAATCGGTTACCAGCCGATTCGTCCTTTTTTTGTAAATACGATGCGCTCTTCTAATTCCTCTTCATTCTTGAAAGTCTTCGATCTCGTTCAAACGAAACGTATAAACCTGCTTCTCGTCCACATGATAAACGGCCACAACGTTTGTATCTTCATCGAAGTTGATAATGCGGCACGGGATGCTCAGCTTAACGCCGAACCCTTTGTTAACAAGCAGCCGAATCAGTTTATTGTTTTTCATATAGCCGCGAATGGCTTCGAATCCACTGGCGGACGGATCAGATTGAGGGACGGCCTCTTTCGGAGTCGGTGCGGACGTTTTCTTCGATGCGGCCTTCGGTTTGACTTGAACCGGAATAGGAGAGACGTCGGCCGCTTCCTGTTTCCGCTGGTCGATAAGCTGTCCGAGTTGAATGCCGCCGGTTATGCGATAATCTTTCAAGGGCAACTGATTAAGGGCATGAAGCAGTTGTTCCAGAGCGACGCCGTTATTCGGGCCTTCTACTAGCAGCTCCACTTGAAAAACGTAGGATTGGTTATGGGCGGTTGTTTTCATAGTTCCTCCGGGCTGTTTGTACAATATAGGATAAATATATCATTTTTTGAACAAGGGATATAGTCCCAAATTAAACGAATATCCATCCCCGTTTTCGCCTTGCTGCATATAATGATCGTGCAGCTTATCTCATGCTCGAGAGGCAGTATTAAAGGGGGTGGAACTTAGAATGATGCGAATGGTTCCGGTTACGCTGGGTAACGGAGTAACGGCGCTTGGCGTAGAAGTGAAACTGCCCAAAACGACGCTTCTTGCGATTTCGACGGACATCGGTTACATTATGTGCGGCGCTCTTGACGTAGGTCTTTTGAACGATAGACTGAGAGACCGTCGGATTGTCGCGGCGCGGGCGGTTGGTGTTCGGACTTTGGAAGAGCTGCTGGAAGCGCCGCTTGAATCGGTTACGGCAACAGCGGAAACGCTCGGCATAACCGTAGGAATGAAGGGCTCGGACGCTCTTCAAGTCATGTCGGCGGCGTCGGTTGCCGAAGACTGAATCGTTGGGCCGAATTGGTATAAAAAGAGCCTGCCGCGTCATGCCGTTAAGGCTTGCCCATGCGGCGGGCTCTTTTGATAGGGCTTCCTTATCTCCGTACGTTTACTCGAACAGGTTTTTCAGATTAACGTCATAAGGCGCGCGAATAATGCCTTTTTCCGTAATAATCGCTGTCACCAGTTCGTTTGGCGTAACGTCGAACGCTGGGTTGAATACTTTTATGCCTTGCGGAGCGGTCCGTTTGCCGAAGCCTTCGGTAATTTCCTCGGCGCTGCGCTCTTCAATCGGAATCTCGGCGCCGGTCGGCGTATTCAGATCGATAGTCGACATCGGGCACGCTACATAGAATGGTATGCCGTGAGCTTTCGCCAGTACGGCAACGCTGTAGGTTCCGATTTTGTTGGCGACGTCGCCGTTAGCTGAGACGCGGTCGGTTCCGACGATGACGGCGTCGATCCATCCTTTGGACATAACCATGCCGGCCATGTTGTCGCAAATAAGCGTGACGTCCACTCCAGCCTGCTGCAGTTCAAACGCCGTCAGTCTTGCGCCCTGCAGGACAGGCCGCGTCTCGTCGGCAAATACGCGCAGCTCGATGCCGCGCTCTTTTGCCAAATAGAATGGCGCGAGAGCCGTGCCGTATTTTGCTGTTGCGAGAGCACCGGCATTGCAATGGGTAAGCACGCCCATGTTGTCTTCAAACAGCGACAAAGCGTGCTCGCCGATTCTGCGGTTCGTTTCCTCGTCTTCTTGCTGAATGGCAATGGCTTCGTCCAGCAGCGCCTGCTTCGCATCGGAAAGCGGAATGCCGCTGGCTGCGATCGCTTCCGCCCGCGCCTTCATGCGGTCCAGCGCCCAGAACAAGTTGACGGCTGTTGGCCGCGAAGTCGCCAAATAATCGGCTTCCTTCCGCACTGCCGCCAGCCATTCATCGGCGGTAGAAGCCAGGCGGCTTCCGAGCACGACGCCGTATGCCGCGGAAATGCCGATTGCCGGCGCGCCGCGTACCTTCAAGTGGCGAATGGCTTCCCAGACGTCTTCCGACGTCGTAAGAGGCAAATATACGATTTCTTCCGGGAGCAGCCGCTGATCCAGCAGATCAACTTGCTCGCCCGACCAGATGACGGATTGCAATCCTGCGTAGTTGTTGGACATGTTGTTTTCTTTCCTTCCTGTAAAAAAGATATCGGGCAGAGGATGTCTGCCCGCTTTTCGCAATTTGGTTTAGGACCGCTCGTGAGCTGTGGCGGTGACAACAGCGTCGATCGCTTGCTCGATCGAAACGGCGCTGCGGTTAAGCAGAATGAGAGACGTGCCGATGGTTAGGGCCAGTCGCTGAGCCTGTTCGCGATCGGCTGCGTCCGGAATACGGTCGATGTCGGCGACATGGGACAGGCCGACGATACGGCGAACGATTTTGCAGCCAGCGAAGCCTATAGCATCCTGAAGCAGCCGGTTCATGTAATAGTCCTGGTAGCCGGCGGCCGATTTGGCCAGCCGGTCGACGTTGTGCTCGTTCCAGAGCGCTCGGAATTTTGCATCGAACTTCGCCCATACTTCACGAATCGTATCGAGCAAGTAAGCCCGGAAGCTTTCGCGTTCCGCTTCGTCTTTGATCCAATGGCCCTGCCCAGCGTAGTTGAGCAGCAGGTTCGCGATGACTGCGCCGATATCAAAGCCGATTGGTCCGTAATAGGCGAATTCCGGATCGATCACTTTTGTCGATTCAGGCGTTGCGAAGACGCTGCCGGTATGAAGATCGCCATGTAGAAGCGCCTGCGCGTTCGTCAAAAATTTTTCCCGTAAAATAGCGACTTCCAAATGGAGAGCGCCGTTTGTACGAAGCGCTTCGGCTGCGTCTTCGATAGCCGGTTCGTAATTGTTGTTGGACGAAACAGCGTAGGGATCGTCGAAAATGAGGTCTTCCGTTATTTTGCACAAATCCGGATTAACAAATGATTTGACCTGCAGCTTTTTATCCTGCTGGTTCATGCCCAGATCGGAAGTGAAAAACAGCGTTTGCGCCATAAAGGTCGAAATATCCTCGGCAAACTTCGGGTAACGAACGCCATTAATGAGACCTTGGCGCATAATGATATGGTCGCTTAAATCTTCCATAATGGTTAGCGCCAAATCGGCGTCATAGCTGTATACTTGCGGGACAAGCCCCGGAGCAAGCTTATGCTGTAATATTAATGCATCGCTTTCGATGCGTGCGCGTTCAAGCGAGAGCGGCCACGACTCGCCGACAACCTTCGCGTACGGAACGGCCTGCTTCATAATGAGGCTTTTACCGCTAACGGTATCTGTAATGTGAAAGACCAGATTCAGGTTGCCGTCGCCGATTTCTCGAGACGAAAGCTGAGCGTCTTCCGGGAAGAAGCTGTCGAGCGCGCGGGCGATTTCAATCGCTTCTTGTTCGTTTAAAGGATGATAAGCAGACATGGATGGTCCACCTCCATGGAAAATGGTTAAATGCAGATAAAGCCCAGTATTCTTCTCCGTATAGTATAACTGATGAAGTTTCGTCTTGGAATACTGGGTTTGGCGAAGGGCGTTTGATGAATGTTGGTATCAAACACCAGATCGGCCGAGCATTTTCAGATTGGGGCGGTACTGCTGACTGCGAGTTCACGCCGCCGGAAAGTGCTGCTTTTTGTATAACCTCTACAAATGATATAATGGATGACAGTAAAGCTCAAGACAAGTTTGGGGGAAGGCAAATGACGGATAATACCGAGCTGCAGCCCGCTGCGCTCAAGGAATGGGCCGTTACGGTCGAAGCTTTAAAGGAAGGTGAACTGATGATGGTCATGCGGAAAGGAGGCATTGCCGAGGAGACAAAGGAGTTTAGGCTGGTCAGTCCCGGATTCTATTTGATGCCTGCCTATGAGCACCAGAAGGAGCATTTGCTGAAAGAGCCTTTTCAAGGCCGCATTCCTGGCACAATGGCTGAATGGAAGCCGGATATGGCGTCGATCAAACTGGATGCTTACGCGGAAGCGGTCGAGGACATTGAAATTAACGATCAGGAAACGCTGGAGAAGCTGCGAGAGTTTCATATTTGGACCGATGGATTTGCGGAGGAAAGATTGAAGTGGAAACGCACCAAACCGCTGCATTTACTGCTGCTTCGAGTGTACAAGCTCGCGGAACCGATCGAGGTTCCGATGCAACCTGCTTATACGGGCTGCAAATCTTGGGTACAACTGGAAGAGGGACAGCCGCGTCCGCAAATGATCCAATCAATTCCAGAGGATCGTCTTCAACGGCAAATCCAAGCGATCAAACAAGCGATTGGAATGTGATCTGCATCACATACAGTTTAAAATTATTTTAAATAAGAGCCGTATCGCATTGCTTTATAACGTAACTTATAATAAAATAATTATTGAGAATCATTGAGAATCACTCTATAATAGTCTGATGGATTTTTAGAGAGTGAAAGAGCCGAATATACCAACCTTGGAGGGATCGACATATTATGGCAACGCAATTCGTCATCGACGGCCTTAAGGCTGAGATCGAAGGAAAAGAAATTTTGAAAGGCATTAACCTAGAGATCAAAGGCGGAGAAATCCACGCGATCATGGGTCCGAACGGTACGGGTAAAAGTACGCTTGCTTCCGCACTGATGGGTCATCCGAAGTATGAAGTAACCGAAGGCACGGCTGTGCTCAACGGCGAAGACGTGCTTGAAATGGGCGTAGACGAAAGAGCGCGCGCAGGCCTGTTCCTAGCGATGCAATATCCTAGCGAAATTCCTGGCGTGACCAATTCCGATTTCCTTCGCAGCGCTATCAACGCTCGCCGCGAAGAAGGCAAAGAGATTTCGCTGATCAAATTCATTCGCCAAATGGAAGGCAAAATGAAAGAGTTGGAGATGAATCCAGAATTCGCTCATCGCTATTTGAACGAAGGTTTCTCCGGCGGCGAGAAGAAACGGAACGAAATTTTGCAAATGGCGATGCTTGATCCAAGCATCGTGATCTTGGACGAAATCGACTCCGGTCTTGACATCGACGCACTGAAAATCGTTTCCAACGGCGTAAACGCAATGCGTTCTGAGGATCGCGGTTTCTTGATTATTACACACTACCAGCGCCTGCTGAACTATATCACGCCTGACTTCGTTCACGTAATGATGCAAGGCCGCATCGTGAAATCGGGCGGTCCAGAGCTCGCTGAGCGTCTGGAGAACGAAGGCTATGACTGGGTTAAAGAAGAACTGGGCATCGTAGACGAAACGGTTGGCCAGGAGTAGACGCCAGAGAGGAGCATAACGAATGAGCACACAAATTTCGACTCCGACTGACCGTCAATCCGCCGAGGCGCTTGCCCGTAGCAAAGGAGAGCCGCAATGGCTCGTCGATTTGCGCGGCGAGGCGGCAGAACTTGCCGGGACGCTGGAATGGCCTAAGCCGGAAAAAATGAAAATCGACCGTTGGAACTTGACTGCGGTAGGAAGCTACGAACAACCGCAAGCGGCATCGTCGCTTGCTGAGTTGCCAGCCTTCGTTACCGAACTGGCGGCCGAAGGAACTGAAAACATCGTTGTACAGCAAAACTCCGGGGTTGCCTGGAAGCAACTGTCCGCCGAGTTTTCGGCGAAAGGTGTTATTTTCACCGATCTCGAGACAGCCTGCAAGGAGCATGGCGATCTCGTTCAACCTTATTTGTTCCAAGCCGTCGACAAAGGCGAGGACAAATTGACAGCACTGCATGCGGCGCTTTGGAACGGCGGCGTGTTCGTATACGTGCCTCGCAACGTGGAAGTAGAGCTTCCGCTGCAGGCGATTCTGTTCAACAATAAAGCAGAGGCTGCTTTTGCGCCTCACATTTTGATCGTAGCCGACGCAAACAGCAAAGTGACCTATGTCGACTATGTTGTTTCCGATGCGGCTGCGGTATCTGCTCCGTTCGTTCACCACTCGGTGGTTGAAGTGTTCGTGAAGCAAGGCGCGCACGTTCGATTCGGTTCTATTCATCATATGGCGGAAAGCGGCGTTGATATGACCATTCGCCGCGCTGTCATCGAGAATGATGGCCGTATGGAGTGGGTTGTCAGCGATCTGAACGATGGCTTCACCGTTTCGGATACGAAATCGATATTGAAAGGCAATGGCTCGAACTCCGACGCCAAGCTGATCAGCATCGGCTCGGACGAGCAGCGTCTAAGTCTGACGACGCAGGCGGTTCACTTCGGCCGCAGCTCGGAGAGCGATATGGTTACCCGCGCGGTAATGAGAGACAATGCTACTGCGATCATCAATGGCATTACGAAGATCGAGAAAGGCGCGACGAAGGCGAACGGCCAGCAGACAGAGAAAGTGCTTATGCTGAGTCCGAAAGCGCGCGGCGACGCTAACCCGATCCTGCTGATCGACGAGGATGACGTGAAAGCGGGCCACGCGGCAAGCGTAGGCCAAGTCAATCCGGAGCAAGTGTACTACTTGATGTCCCGCGGGATTAGCAAGCAAGACGCTGAGCGTTTAATTATTTACGGATTTCTGGCGCCGGTCGTATCGGAGATTCCGATCGACGCGGTCCGCGAGCAGCTTCAGCGTTTGCTCGAAAGGAAGCTAGAAGGATGAATATAAAAGCGGTACGGGAACAATTTCCTATACTGCATCAAGAGGTAAACGGGCATCCGCTCGTTTACCTAGACAGCGCGGCGTCTTCACAGAAGCCGCGTTCCGTCATTGATGCGGTTAGTCGTTATTATGAGCATGATCATTCGAATGTACACCGCGGCGTGCATACGCTTGGTTCCCGTGCGACGGACGCTTACGAAGGAGCGCGCTCGAAAATCGCATCCTTTCTGAACGCGGCCGATGCCGAGGAAATTGTATTTACGCGCGGTACGACTGCTGCTCTTAACTTGGTCGCATCCAGCTATGCGCGCGCCGTATGCAAGGAAGGCGACGAAATCGTCATCACGCCGATGGAGCATCATGCGAACTTGATTCCATGGCAGCAGGCGGCGAAAGCGACGGGCGCGACGTTGAAATATATTCCGCTTCAGCCGGACGGCACCTTGTCGCTGGAGGATGCGGAGCAGGTCATTACGCCCCGCACGAAAGTAGTTGCGGTAACGTATGTATCGAACGTGCTGGGCGTTATTAACCCGGTTAAGGAGTTGACCGCCATTGCGCATCGCAACGGCGCGGTAATGGTCGTCGACGGTGCGCAAAGCACGCCGCATATGAAAGTCGACGTTCAGGATCTGGACTGCGATTTCTACGCGTTCTCCGCTCACAAAATGTGCGGTCCCACCGGCATCGGCGCCCTGTACGGGAAAAAATCGCTGCTGGCGGGCATGGAGCCGATCGAGTACGGCGGCGACATGATTGATACGGTAGAGCTGTTCGAATCCTCTTGGAAGGAAGCGCCGTACCGTTTCGAAAGCGGTACGCCGATTATTGCGGGAGCCGTTGGACTAGCCGCAGCGATCGATTTCCTGGAGCAAATCGGTTTGGACGAAATTGATAAGCATGAGCGCCAGCTGGCTGCATATGCTTATGACAAATTATCGGAAATCGATGGCGTGACCATCTACGGTCCGCGCGACAACCGCGTAGGGCTGATCACGTTCAACGTGGACGATATTCACCCGCACGACGTGTCGACCGTGCTAGACGCGGAAGGCATCGCCATTCGGGCCGGACATCACTGCTGCCAGCCGCTAATGCGTTGGCTGAATGTTTCCTCGACAGCAAGAGCAAGCTTTTATTTATACAATACGGAGGAGGAAATCGACCGCCTAGCGGAGGGCCTTCTTCAAACAAAGGAGTTCTTCGGCCATGCAATTGGATGATTTATATCGCCGTGTCATCATGGATCATTATAAAAATCCACGAAATCGCGGAACGCTCGATGCCGAAGCCGTTACGATCAACCTGAACAATCCGACGTGCGGCGACCGCATCTCGCTCCAGCTGCAAGTGGAGAACGGGAAAGTCATTGACGCCAAGTTCAACGGAGAAGGCTGCTCGATCAGCTTAAGCTCCGCTTCTATGATGACCGAAGCCATTAAAGGCAAAACGTATGACGAAGCGATCGAGCTCGCAGAGCGGTTTTCCGGTCTGATGAAGGGCGAAGAGGTCGAGTTCGAAGAAAACGAGGACATCGAAGCGCTGTCCGGCGTCAATAAGTTTCCTGCCCGCATCAAATGCGCGACTCTGGCTTGGAATGCGTTACGCAAAGGAATTGAACAAAAGTAATAAAAGCGTTGCGTATTCAAAGATCAGCTTTTACAAACAAGGAGCGTGAATACTATGGCAAAGCAAATGCCTGAAATGGAAGAATATAAGTACGGTTTCCGCGATGAGCATAAAGCGGTATTCCAGTCCGGCAAAGGGCTGACGGAGGAAATCGTACGCACGATTTCCGAGATGAAGGGCGAACCGGAATGGATGCTGGAATTCCGTCTGAAGTCGCTGGAGCAGTTCAACAAAATGCCGATGCCTAAATGGGGCGGCGACCTGGATGAGCTCGATTTCAACGACATCCAATACTACGTAAAGCCTTCCGAAAAGCAAGGCAAAACGTGGGAAGAGGTACCGCAAGAAATTAAAGAAACATTCGATAAGCTCGGTATTCCTGAAGCGGAGCAAAAGTTCCTGGCCGGCGTATCCGCGCAATACGAATCCGAAGTTGTCTATCACAGCATGCAGGAAGATCTCGAGAAGCAAGGCGTTATTTTCACCGATATGGATACGGCGCTTCGCGAGTACCCTGATCTGGTAAAGGAATATTTCAGCACGATTATTCCTCGTACCGACAATAAGTTCGCGGCTTTGAACAGCGCGGTATGGTCCGGCGGCAGCTTTATCTACGTGCCGAAGGGCGTCAAATGCGAAGTTCCGCTACAAGCGTACTTCCGTATCAACTCGGAAAACATGGGTCAGTTCGAGCGTACGCTCATCATTGCCGACGAAGACAGCTTCGTTCACTATGTTGAAGGTTGTACGGCTCCGGTATACAGCACGAACTCGCTGCACAGCGCGGTCGTTGAAATTCTTGTTAAGAAAAACGCTCGCTGCCGCTACACGACGATCCAAAACTGGGCGCCAAACATCTACAACCTCGTTACGAAACGCGCGGTTGCGGAAGAAAACGCGACGATGGAATGGGTCGACGGCAACATCGGCTCCAAGCTGACGATGAAATATCCGGCTGTTATTCTGAAAGGCCGCGGCGCGAAAGGCATGGTATTGTCGATCGCCGTTGCCGGTAAAGGCCAGCATCAGGATGCAGGCGCGAAAATGCTTCACCTCGCACCGGATACAACGTCGACGATCGTCTCGAAGTCGATCAGTAAGCACGGCGGCAAAGTAACGTATCGCGGTATCGCTTCGTTCGGACGCAACTCCGAAGGCGCGAAAGCGAACATCAAATGCGATACGCTCATTCTCGACAACGAGTCGACGTCCGACACGATTCCGTACAACGAAGTCATGAACGACAACATTACGCTCGAGCATGAGGCGACAGTATCCAAAGTGTCTGAGGATCAACTGTTCTACCTGATGAGTCGCGGCCTAAGCGAAGCGGAAGCGACGCAAATGATCGTTATGGGCTTCATCGAGCCGTTCACGAAAGAGCTGCCGATGGAATATGCGGTCGAAATGAACCGTCTCATCAAGTTCGAAATGGAAGGTTCGATCGGTTAACTATATCCGAACACGAACATTTTCTCTAAGAATCCGTAGATTTTTTCTACGGATTCTTTTTTTTTCGTGGATTAGGGATTGAACTTAAAATCAGTGCTTGACGGAAAAGGAGAAAAGTGGAAGAACCCTCTGCCCCGCAGCGCTTTCCCACACTTATAGTCATGCACTGATTTCGGTTTTGAGCCGAAGTAGACTCAATCGAATAGTACAATGTCAATTAACTCCTCTAAATCGTCAATAGTCGCATCAGCGTCAACAAGGGTTTCGAATGGACGATTTCGTTTCCAAACGGCCTTCATTCCGGCGTCGCGACTGGCTCGGATATCGTTTTCCGGATGATCTCCCACAAAGAGGGCGTTTTCGGCGGCCACTCCAAGCTTAGTCAATGCGCGATCGAAAATCGCTTTATCGGGTTTTCGCAATCCTTCCCATTCCGATATCAATACCTCGTCAAATAAATGTTCGATATTCAAGGCTTTGAAATTGTCATATTGGAATTGTCCAAAGCCGTTTGAAACCAACGCTAGCTTTATACTGTGACTCTTTAACTCAGTAAGCATGCTCAATAAGTTCGGAAAACCTATGCAGTGCTTTTGAAAATTTCTCAAATAATCATCCAAAAGTAACGACCAGTCTAGATTTGGAAGCAAAAATTCCTTTATAATTTGTTGATATACTTTGTCCTTCCATACGTAACCGTGATTATCAAGCTCAATAAATCGTTGAACGAAAAGCTTTTTATCAATGATATGAAACTCTGAATAACGCTCATATTGATTCTCAACGAACTTTACAAGCGACGAGTCGCGATCCAGCAATGTGCCGTCCAAGTCAAAAAGAATCGCTTTGATAGTCACTAAATACCCTCCGTTTTTCTAAAATTTGTCCTGAACAAACAGCCTTCTTCCCAAAACAGCGCATTTAGGAGCGGAGCTTGAACTTTGTGAAAAGGGGGAAATGGTATGCGTACTGAAAATGAGATGTTAACTCAAATCGATAAAATAGTCGCCAGTGACGATAGAATCAGGTTAACCGTACTTGAAGGGTCCAGAACAAACCCAAACATCTCGAAGGATGATTTTCAGGACTATGATGTATCCTTTTTCGTAACGGATATCGAGTTTTATAAGAAGAATGATGCTTGGCTTGAAGCATTTGGCGGTCTTACTTTTATGCAAAAACCGGAGGACATGGAGCTGTACCCGGCGGAGCTTGGAAATTGGTTCAGCTATATCATGTATTTCAACGACGGTATAAAGATCGATTTGACACTAATTCCTTTAAATGAAGTTGACGCTTATTTATCCGAATCAGACGGTTTAGTGGAAGTGTTATTGGATAAAGATGACCGATTGCAAGAAAGTCTATTTCCAAACGACAAGAAGTATTGGATTCATAAACCATCCGAGGGGCAGTTTGACGATTGCTGCAATGAGTTTTGGAGCGTATCCTCTTATGTAGCAAAAGGCTTAGTAAGAAAAGAGCTGCTTTTTGCATTGGATCATATGAACCAAATTATTCGCCCGGAGCTTTTGCGCATGATGTCATGGGAGGTAGGGATCAGGCACGGGTTTCATTTTAGCGTTGGGAAAAACTATAAATTTATAGATCGTTATGTCCCTGAACAGGAGTTTGAAAAGCTCGTTCAAACCTTCTCGCAGTCCGGTTATCAACAAAGCTGGGAGTCCTTCGAGTTATGCTGTGAAATGTTTAGAGACTACTCCCGCAAAGTGTCGTTATCATTAGGCTATAAATACCCTGACTATGATGAGAAAATGACCCGGTTCGTTCATACGTTTTACACGAAACTAAGTAAATCATAATCTAATGACAACTGCAGTTAAATGCAGTTGCGTATGTTAAAAACAGCCCGTAAGCCGTAAACGGCCGTCGGGCTGTCATTTATTTTAGATAATGATTTCTTTAATCTCGTATTCGCGCTCCACCGTCAGGTCAATAAAGCGGTCTCCGATCTGGATGAGCGGACAGAAAAATTCGGTCGGATGCGTCATAATGATCGTACCGGTCTCACCGGATTCGAGCAGCGCTTTTTTGCCTATAAAATTCGGGATCATATGCTTGATAAACGTTTGTGCGATGTGAGGGTCCAGCTCGCTGAAACTCAGTCTGTACAATTCTTTTAAAACAAACAGCAGGTCCCGTTTCTTCTGATAGACACGCTCCGAAATCATCGCGCTGTAAATGTCGACGACGGCAATGATCTTGGCGACAGGATGGATCTCCTCGCCCGTCAAGCCGTGCGGGTAGCCGCTTCCGTCGTTGCGCTCATGATGCTGCAGCGCGCTGACAGCAAGGAAAGGCTCCTCATCAATCGATTCGGTGATGATATCATGGCCGTATTGCGCATGCTTCTTCACTTCCTCGAATTCTTCTTTCGTCAGCTTGGCGGGTTTGTTCAAGATTGCACTTTCCACTTTGCTCTTACCGATGTCGTGAAGAAACCCGGCTTTGCCGATCTGCAGCGCTTCTTCGTCCGAATATTCGAGCCAAGTGGCCAAATAATAAGCGAGCATGCCGACCTGCACCGAATGCTGATAAGTATAGTCATCGGTCGTATTCAGCAGCAGCAGCATGGAAACGACATCGCGTTCCATCTCGAAATTGGAGATCAGCGGCTTGAATGCATTCATCACCGCATCGTTATTGAGAACGCCTTCATTTGTGGCCTGATTGTAGATGTCTTCGAAGCCTTTAACGGCTTTTTCGTAATCCGGCCTAACAGAGGGCAGCCAATTGGGGCTTACAATCGATTCGAGCGTTCGCTCGGGCGACGGTTCAGGCGTTGCTGCGGCCTCGGTCGCTCGATCATTATCCACATCGACATATTCGATGTGATGCTGGAGCAGCAAAGAAATCTCTCGATGCTGCAGCTGCGTGCCTTTCGACAAAACATGCAGGCCGTAGTCGTTAAAGGTATCCGAAACGAGCAGATCGCCTTCTTTTAGATCAGATACGTGTACCCTCATCACTGCACCTCAATTTAAGTAATTGTACATAACAACATAGTAGCAATGTATAAAAAGAATGGCAATAAGAGGAATCGGAAAAGATGACTTTTTTCCTATTATTTCGGCATTAATTGCACTTGCGGATGTCGAATATCCGACTATCTTCTCTAATTTTGGAAAATGAATTCAAAAATGCAGCGGCGCGTCAGGCTTCCAAGGTCCTTGCTGATGCCCCTTCCACTCAGAGCCGTCCTCCCAAATTTCTTTTTTCCATATCGGTACAATTTGTTTTAATCTTTCAATGGCATAGCGGCTAGCTTCGTAGCAGCTGTCACGGTGAGGAGCCGACACGGCGATGATTACGCTAATTTCGGCCAGGTCCACCGTCCCGATTCGGTGGGAAATGGCGGTAAGCGCGCCGTTCCAGCGCTCGGCGATTTCTTCACCTATTTGTTCCATCATTCGAATCGCCATAGGCGCATAGGCCTCGTATTCGAGACGGACCGTTCGCTTGCCTTCCGTCCACTCTCGGGTCGTGCCGACGAAGATGATAGAAGCGCCGTGAGCCGGTACGACGACTTTGGCCAGCACCTCGTCCGAACGCAGCGGCTCAGCGGTAATAATGTATCGATCAGGCTCCAGACTGGAATCGTCACCGTTGTCGGTCATACCGTCTCCTCCCGATACCGGGGGCAGCATAGCCAACTCGTCGGCCGCATGCACGACGGCATCGTCGGGAGCATAGGTCTGGTTGCAGGCGACGAAAGAAATTCGCAGCCATTCTTCATGCTCCGGATAATTGGCTATAAGCGTATCTTTGAGCTGTCCTGCCGTCATTTCCGACTGTTCGGCAGTAAAGCGGATGAATGGTGTTCCGAATCGTTCCGGCAATCCGGCAAATAATTGTATCGTCCACGTAAATTCCATTGCATTCTTACCTTTCTATTAACGAGGCTGTCTGATGGCAATAGCATATCATAACGGTCGGAAAAATGTTATTCTACATGTATAGAGAAAGGGAGTGAACGGCATGCAGGAACGACTGGTTGATCGCTTCGGGCGTGTCCACGATTATTTGCGTATTTCGGTTACAGATAGATGCAATTTGCGTTGTCTTTACTGCATGCCGGAGGAAGGAATGGAGTTTGCGGACGCCGATACGCTGCTCAGCTATGACCATATCGTAAGCGTAGTCGAGGCTGCGGCGGAAATGGGTGTTACGAAGCTGCGCATCACCGGAGGGGAGCCGCTTGTCCGGCCGGGTCTGGACGGATTTATTCGCCGTTTGAAGGCAATTCCCGGTATTAAGGACATTGCGCTTACGACGAACGGCATATTGCTGGCGAAGCAAGCGGAGGCGCTGAAAGCGGCCGGTCTCGATCGGGTGAACGTTAGTCTCGATACGCTTGACCCAGCCCGTTTCCATCTTATCGCCCGAAGAGGCGAATTGAAACGCGTCATGGAAGGAATCGAAGCTGCGGCTCGCTGCGGCCTGTCCCCGATTAAATTGAACTGCGTGCTCTTGAAGGGAATTAACGAGGATGAAATTGCGAAATTTCTGAAGCTGGCTTACGAGCAACCGCTCCATGTCCGCTTTATCGAATATATGCCGATCGGCCATGCCGACGACAACTGGCGGAATCATTATTTGCCGCTTTCCCGGGTATTGGAGGAAGCGGAACGTGAAGGCTATCGTTTGACTAAAAAAGCGGATGTGCGTGGCAACGGTCCTTCGGATGATTGGCAAATGGATGGCGGGACCGGCTCATTCGGCCTCATTCATCCAGTTAGCGATCATTTTTGCAAAAGCTGCAATCGGCTGCGACTGACGGCTGACGGCTCCGTCAAGCCTTGCCTGTATTGGGTAGATGAATTAAACGTCAAAGATGCGCTCGAAGACCGCAGAGCTCTGAAGCATCTGCTGCTAAGGGCGATGGACGTCAAGCTGGAAAATCATGAAATGGCCGAGAAACTGGCGAACGAGGCGCTTTCCCATGTGCCGACGGATCGCCGAATGTCGCAAATTGGAGGGTAATCAAGCCATGGATGGAGAACGAGTCGTTATCCTTCACAGCAACGATATTCACAGCCGTTTGGAGAATGCCGCGAAAATCGCGACAATTATAGAGGAAGAAAGGAACAAGCAAGGGGCCGACGGTTTGCTTGTTCTCGATATCGGCGATCATATGGACCGCACGCGGCTCGAAACGGAAGGAAGCGACGGGAAGGTGAACGCGGAGCTGCTGGCCGCCGCTGGATATGAAGCGATAGCGCTCGGCAATAATGAAGGCTTAACCTATTCGCGGGATGAGCTGGTTGAGGCGTATCGGGATGCGTCGTTTGCCATCCTCGGGGCAAATATGCCGGAGCGCTACACAGGCAAGCTGCCTTCTTGGATGAAGCCTCATGCTGTCATTGAGAAGAGAGGTCTTCGCATCGGTCTTATTGCCGTGACGGCCGCGTTTACCGACTTCTATTCGCTGCTGGGCTGGGATTTGACCGATCCGATCGAAGCTGTCCGTCAGGAAGTGCAACTGTTGCGTGATCAGGTAGACGTTATCGCCGTCCTCTCCCACCTCGGTTTGTCTTTCGATAAACGGATGGCCGAAGAAATTAATGGCATCGATCTGATTATGGGCGGGCATACTCATCATTTGCTAGAAGAGCCGCTTGTTATCGGAAACACGACGATTTGCGCTGCCGGCAAGTTTGGCGAATATGTCGGGCGTATCGAGCTGCAGATGAATGCGGAAGGCTGCCAAGTCATTCGAGCTGAAGTGATTGCGACGGCGGCTTATGAGGAGCAGTCGGAAGCGTTGGCGATCATCCGCCGCTACCGGGAGTCGGGCATTCGCCGGCTTAACCGGGTGATCGCCCGGCTCGAAGAGCCATTGCCTGCGTCGGCTGAACAGGAATCACCGCTAGCCAACCTGCTTGCGGCTGGACTTCGCCGCCACACCGACGCCGAAATCGGCATCGTCAACACGGGGCAGCTGCTCGGCGGCCTGCCGCGCGGTGATGTGACGGAGCGGCAACTGCACGCGCTCTGTCCTTCGCCGATCAACCCATGCCGGATGCAGCTCACCGGCAAGCATATCCGCGAAGCGCTGGAACAGGCGCTGCTTCCGGAGTATACCGCGATGCCTATCAAAGGGTACGGCTTTCGCGGAGAAGTGCTGGGCACACTGGCGCTGGACGGGATGCGCGTTGAGTACGATAAAGGCCGATCGCCGATGGCGCGTATTTTATCCGCGACGGTGAACGGGGAGCCGCTGGATGACGAGCGGAGCTATGTCGCGGGCTGCATCGATATGTTTACGTTTCGAACCGGTTATTTATCGCTCGCGGAAGGCCGCGAAATTACGTATTATTTGCCGGAATTTATCCGCGACGTTATCGCCGCCGAGCTGACCGACGCTGCGGCGATTCGCGAAAGCTATCGCGATAGATGGCAGAGTTTGTCGAATTTTTAGTATAAAATGGTTGCTAATCGCTGATTTTTACCTTAAAGTAACATTACGGATAGCTTTGTCCGATTTATATAGTAGAGACTGGCAAATGGCTTATTGTCCGTCCATACGATAAAGATTACGGAAGAGGAAGGGTCGAGAAAATGCGCTTGGTGCCGATTACGAACTGTCAACCTGGTATGAAACTGGCTAAAAGAATTTTCACTGGCGACGGCCTTGTACTCTTGGGAGAAAATGTCGAATTGACTGCGAGGATGATTACTCGTTTAGAACAATGCGGCATCCACTACGTATTTATAGACGATCCGCACACCAGCGATATCGTCATGCCCGAAATCATTAGCGAAGATACGGTGCGCATCGCGCTCAAAGAGATTAAAACCAATTTTCGCAATTTGATGGATAGGCCGAAAATGAAAAAAGGCGTCACCTACCCGTACATCGCACAGCCGTTCAAACAAATGATGAATATGATCATTGACGATTTGTCTGCGAACAAGGATGCGATGATTATGCTGATGAATATGGGCATTGTGGATGATTACCTATTCCAGCATTCTTTAAACGTTTGCGTGTATACGACGCTTCTTGGCACAGCTCACGGCTATTCGCGCGAAGAGCTGGTTACGCTGGGCATGGGCGCTCTGCTGCACGATATCGGCAAGACGCAAATATCGATGAATGTGCTGAAGAAGCCGGGAGCGTTGTCGGCCGAAGAGTTCGAGCTAATGAAGTCGCATGCGCGCATCGGCTATGAACTGCTCAAAGATGAGCCGAATTTGCCGCTATATGTGGCGCACTGTGCTTTCCAGCATCACGAGCGGATCGATGGGAGCGGTTATCCGCGCGGGATCAAGGGCGACGAAATCCATGAATATGCCAAATGGATCGGTCTCGTCGATTCCTACGACGCAATGACGACGAACCGGGTGTATCGGTCGCCGATGCTGCCTCACCAAGCGATTGAACTGCTGTATGCGGGAACGGGTACGCTTTATGAGCAGCATATGGTACAGTTGTTTCGCGACAAGGTGGCGATCTACCCGATCGGCATAACCGTGAAGCTGCATAGCGGCGAATCCGGCGTTGTTGTCGATTTCAATCAAGCCTATCCGCATCGCCCAATTGTACGCATTCTCAACAATGAAGCCGGAGAGCAGTTAAGCGTGCCGTATGAGGTTGATTTGTCCAAGCAACTGTCGACGATGATCGTCAGCGTTAACGGCGGGCAGTCAGAGGTCCAGTTGGCGTCGGGCATATAATGAATTGGGGGAGGGGCCGAAGGGCTCCTCTTTGCGTTTCTAGGGGTTTTTGAAGATTATGAGGCGGTCGGTCCGAGGGGCGGGACCGCGAGGTATAGAGCGGCGTTTCGCTTTTTACGTATAAACGGGATGAAACCGGTCAATAAATGAATGGATATGGAACGGAAAGCCGTCTTGCGCAATTGCTTCCATTCCCGTTGAACCTTATTATAGTTATAATAAGCATATCGATAAGAATGTTATATTTTTTAACGAAATTTGTAAGTCAGGTGCTGATAAGATGAAGACGATAGATTTGCGACAACCGCTAACGGGGCAGCCGGCCCCTCTGTCTCCGGCTAATGACCCTTGGGACCCGATCCGCTCGCTGCAAAAGCATGGCCGGCATCGGCTGACAAGCGTCGAAATGACCGTATCAAATCTATGTAATATGCGCTGCGAGCATTGTGCCGTCGGCGATACGCTCGTGATGGCCGAGCCGGCGAAGCTGCCTCTCGAGCTTATGCTTAAGCGGTTGGATGAGGTCGAGCATTTGGAGACGATCAGCATTACTGGCGGGGAGCCCAGCTTTTCCGAAAAAACGGTTCAGGAATATATGGTTCCGCTGCTCAAATATTCCAGAGAAAGAGGAGTTCGCTCTCAGATCAATTCCAACGTTACGCTGCCTTACAGCCGCTATGAGCAGCTTGCTCCCTATCTTGACGTTATGCATATTTCCTTCAACTATACGAATGCCGACGAGTTCCATCAGATTGGATTCGCGAAAGCGGGGCATTCCGTCGCCCGCGGCGCTGCGGTCAAGCTCTACGAGCGTATGATCGACAATGCGAAAAGACTGAGCGAAGCCGGTGTTCTCGTATCGGCGGAATCGATGATTAATTATCGCACGCACGAGAAAATCGATGAAATTCATCGGCTTATTGTCGAAATGGGCTGCCAGCGCCATGAGGTTCATCCGATGTATCCGAGCTCCTTCGCCAAGGATCTTCCGGCGATTACCCGGCAGCAGATGAGCCAGGCCGTCGAGAAGCTGCTGGATACGCGGGACCGTTCGATTTGGATGCTGTTTGGCACACTTCCCTTTTACCATTGCAGCGAGAATGCGGAAGAACGGGCGCTGCTGAAGCGTTTGTCGTCCGAGCCTAATGTTACCGTTCGCAACGATCCGGACGGAAGAAACCGGCTGAACGTCAATTTATTTACCGGAGACGTGTTCGTGACGGACTTTTCCGACGTTTCGGCATTCGGAAACATCGCGTCCGAGAAGCTGGACAACGTGTTCGACCGCTGGCTTGATCATTCCCTTGCGAGAAGCGTCAATTGCCATTGTCCCGCCGCTTCCTGCTGCGGCCCTAATTTATTGGTGAAAGACATGTATTACCGCGATATCGATTTCCATCAAAGAAGCGCTGTACTCTAAAACGCATTCCGATTTGCAAAAGGAGAGAAAGCCGTCTTGCCGCATACTGAATTTTTGCTGGGAGACATCGTTCTAAATCTGGTTATCGTTGTTGCCCTCGTTCTGTTGAACGGATTGTTCGTCGCCGCCGAGTTTTCACTCGTCAAGGTCAGACTGACCCGGCTGACGCAGCTGTCCAACGAGGGCAACAGGCGCGCCAAAACGGCCCTCAAAGTGAACGGCAAGCTGGACGCCTATCTGTCAGCAACCCAGCTCGGCATCACGCTGGCTTCGCTCGGGCTTGGCTGGGTAGGCGAACCGGCTATTTCCAAGCTCATTGTGGAGCCTCTTTTGCACAAACTCGGCGTCGCCGATCAGACCTTGATCTCGACGCTGTCCATTGCTATCGGCTTTTGCGTTATTACCTTTTTACATATTGTCCTTGGAGAACTGGCGCCGAAATCACTGGCTATCCAAAAGTCGGAGCAAGCTTCGCTGTGGCTGGCCATGCCGTTGTCGGTCTTTTACAAGCTGTTCTATCCCGTCATATGGCTGCTGAACGGAGCTGCCAACCGCTTGCTTCGGCTGGTTGGGGTAGAGCCGGCCGGTGAGACGGAAGGCGCGCATACGGAAGAGGAAATTCGGCTGCTGATGAACGAAAGCGCCAAGAGCGGCATCATCGATAAGGACGAAATGCAGCTGTTTGATAATATTTTCGAATTTTCCGACCGATTGGCCCGCGAGGTTATGCTGCCTCGTACCGATATGGAATGCCTTTTTACCAATATGAGCTTTGCCGATAACTTGAAGCGCGTATATGCGACTAAGCATACGCGTTATCCAGTAGGCGTCGAGGATAAGGATCAAATTATCGGATTCGTTCACATTGCCGATTTGCTGACCGCCGATCCGGATGAACCCCATGATCTGGAAGCATTTCTGCGACCGATATTGGGCGTGCCGGAGTCGATGGAAATTAGCGACGTGCTGAAGCTGATGCAGCGGAGACATTCGCAGCTGGCTATTGTCGTGGACGAATATGGAGGCACTGCAGGGCTGCTTACGACCGAAATGATTCTGGAAGAAATCGTCGGCGAAATTCATGGGGAATTCGATAAGGAACTTCCGAGTATTGTAGTAAAAGGGGACATCACCTCGGTCGACGGAAGAATGCTCCTCGAAGACGTCAACGACCTGCTGGGGACGGAGATCGAAGCGGACGACATCGACTCCATTGGGGGCTGGATGTTTATCCAGCTCGACGGAAACCCGGTCAAAGGCAAAGGATTGGAGGAGGATGGATACTGGTTTGAAGTGGCCGAAAGCAAGCGGCTGCGCGTCACGAGAGTACATATTCGAAAGCTGAAATAGGCGGTGTATAACAGCCGCCATTACGCCGTGTTTTGACGCAGGGCGCCTTGAGCCATAAGTGCGCGCCGGGAGAGGAGCGCAAAAAAAGTCGGGCATATTGGACTGACTTAAACGTGCAAAGGAGGGAAGATTGCGGTGTCGTTAAAAACACTTGTTATGCTGGCGGTAGGATTATTGCTGCTCTACCTGCTGTTTACGGTTGGAGCGCCGTTCCTGCTCGCTATCGTCGTCGCGATCTTTATGGAGCCGCTGACGCAATTGCTTACCCGTAAGTTCCGTTTTAACCGGTTGATTGCATCAACCGTATCGAGCACGCTTTTTACGCTCATTTTAATCGGCCTGATGGGACTGCTTGGCATTAAAATCGTAACCGAGCTGATTGCTTTTGCTCAGAAGGTTCCCGGCTATGTGGGCGAAGCCAATAGCTATGTTACAAAGCTGATGAATGATGCCGAGACGATGTACGAGCATCTGTCTCCGGAAGCGGTGGCTCAGTTGGAAAAATGGCTGACCGGACTTAGCAATACGCTGCTCGGCTTGGTCAACAAGCTGTCGTCGGCCGTTATTTCGTTCGCTTCTGGCATCCCGGGCATGTTTATTTTTTTCATCGTTTTCCTCGTCGCGGTATACATGTTCGGTTATAGCCTGAACACGATGAAAGCGTCCGTTTTATCTGTTTTTGAAGAGAAGTCGCGTCCGCAAGTGAATGAAGTGCTCGATAATTTGAAAAGATCGATTTTCGGTTTTTTACGCTCGCAGCTCATTTTAAGCGCGCTTACTTATGCGCTATCGCTGGTCGGCCTGCTCATTCTCGATATAAAATATCCGCTTGCCATCGCGCTGTTGATTGTGGTCGTCGATATTATGCCGATTCTGGGCACCGGCTCGGTGCTTGTTCCTTGGGGAACCTATCTGCTCGCGACAGGAGATGTGTTCACCGGACTTGGCCTGTACATCTTATTTTTATTCATAACCGTGTTCCGGCGGATCGTTGAGCCTAAAATATTGGGCGATTCGGTCGGTATCGGCTCGCTTGCCGCTTTAATCAGCCTATATGTAGGATTCAAATTGGTTGGCGTCATCGGCGTCTTCCTCGGTCCTCTTGTCGTCATTATTTATATGGCGGCGCGTAAAGCGGGACTGTTCAAGCTTAATATCAAGCTTTAGCTTTAATCTACTATCATTCGCTGCTGAAAAGGAGATAGCCATCATGAATCCATCCATCAAGTTCGATAAGCCCGAAGCCATTATTTTCGATATGGACGGCACGCTGTTTGAGACGGAGACACTGCTCCGTTCTGTCCACGAGCGGTTGTTCGCAACGCTGCGCGAGGAAGGATTATACGGAGAGACGCCTCCTATTGAGCATGTGCTGGCCTGCCTCGGCATGCTGCTGGACGACATTTGGCGCAATTTGATGCCGGACAGCTCGGAGGCCGCGCGCGAACGGGCAAATGAGCTGTTCCTGCAATATGAGGTTGAGGATTTGATTGCGGGGAAGGGAAGCTTGTACCCGAATACAGCCGAGACGCTCCGCCAGTTGAAGGCGCAGGGTATTAAGCTGTTCGTCGCGAGCAACGGCCTTGAGTCTTACGTGAAAGAAGTGGCCAAGTATAGAGGAATCGCCGACCTGTTCGAAGGTCTGTACAGCGCGGGCGAGTTCCAAACGTCCAGCAAAGTCGATTTGGTACGGCGACTGCTCGAAGATCATGGCATCCGCTCCGCGTGGATGGTCGGCGACCGTTCCTCCGACGTCGAGGCCGGCAAACGCAACGAGCTGATCGTCATCGGTTGCGCTTATGCGGGCTACGGCCGCGATTCGGAGCTGGACGGAAGCGACGCGCTTATCTCCGGCATGGCGGAATTGCCGCAGCTGATCCGCGGCTGAAGCGGCAGGTGATCGGCAATTGAAGCGGTAGGTGACGGCGGCTGAAGTGGCAGTTGATCTGCTGCTGAAGCGGCAGTTGATCGGCGGCTGAAGTGGCAGTTGATCGGCAGTTGAAGCGGCAGGTGATCTGCGGCTGAAGCGGCAGGTGGCAGGTGATCGGCTGCTGAAGAGTGAGGACGCTTTGTCGACGCTGCGGCCCGAGTGGGGCGGGGCTTGACTCGAACGCGTAAGCGCCCCTTTTCCACGCCGCAGCTTGAGTAAGACTGGGCTTGTCACGGACTCGTAAAGCCCCTGCAAGTGGGAAAACCACTTTGCAGGGGCTTTTTTGCGTTGAGCGAGCTGAGGGTGGCCCGCAGCTGCAAGTTTAGGCAAGGCAGTAGGGGCTAGGGAGTACTCTGTAAGAAGCATGAGCGGGCCTAGCGTGTGGATGACTCGGATGGTTTCTGTAAGCCGGGAAACCGTCTACAGTAGCTGGAGCTGGCCCGTAAGGCTCGTAAGGCTCGTAAGGCCTCGTAAGGCTCGTAAGCGCCTTACAGAGAAAACGAACCCAAAGAGCTTACGTAAGGCTCGAAAGCGCCTTACAGAGGCGAAAACCAGCCCGAGCGACCTCTGTAAGGCTCGAAAGCGCCTTACGGAAGCGAAAACGAGCCCGAGGAACCTCCGTAAGGCTCGAAAGCGCCTTACAGAGGCGAAAACCAGCCTGAGGGACCTCCGTAAGGCTCGAAAGCGCCTTACGGAGACGAAAACAAGCCCAAGCGACCTCCGTAAGGCTCGAAAGCGCCTTACAGAGGTGAAAACAGGCCCGAGGGACCTCCGTAAGGCTCGAAAGCGCCTTACGGAAGCGAAAACGAGCCCGAGGAACCTCCGTAAGGCTCGAAAGCGCCTTACGGAGACGAAAACAGGCCCGAGGGACCTCCGTAAGGCTCGAAAGCGCCTTACAGAGGCGGAAAACGAGCCCAAAAGGTCTCTGTAAGACGGAAAACCGTCTTACAGAAGCGGAAAACGAGCCCAAAAGGTCTCTGTAAGACGGAAAACCGTCTTACAGAAGCGAAAACGAGCCCGAAAGGTCTCTGTAAGACGGAAAATCGTCTTACAGAGACGAAAACGAGCCCGAAAGGCCTCTGTAAGACGGAAAATCGTCTTACAGATGCGAAAACGAGCCCGAAAGGCCTCTGTAAGACGGAAAATCGTCTTACAGAAGCGAGAAAGATCTCGAAAGGTCTCTGTAAGACGGAAAACCGTTTTACAGAAACAAAGACAAGCTAGAAGGACATTAATACGTCGAGTATTCGCGAGAGAATGAGGTCAAGTATGAAATGCTGAGTTTTGCATCAGCAAGAGTGTATATACTTTAATATCTATCTGCGATAAACTGCGCCTGATTCTGGTGTTTATAAAGGTGTCGCAAGCATATAAAAAGATCCTGACCTCGGTAAAGGTCAGGATCTTCCCCACAAACAGATCAGCCGTGCAGTAAACGGAGGTTCCCCGTAAACAGATCAGCCGTGCAGTAAACGGAGGCTCCCCGTGAACAGATCAGCCGTGCAGTAAACGGAGGCTCCCCGTGAACAGATCAGCCGTGCAGTAAACGGAGGCTCCCCGTGAACAGATCAGCCGTGCAGTAAT